>NZ_JAQRFO010000001.1:0-280689 GCF_028598775.1 Xenorhabdus aichiensis | reverse complement strand
TAAAGGAGGACGATAATGAAATTAGAAGAGTTTACTTATGTTCCCCGTGTCAATCCGACGGGTGATATTACTCAGCGAGTGCGCACTGTTCAGTTTGGGGATGGATACAGTCAGCGGAGTGGTGACGGCATCAACAGTAATCATCAAAGCTGGCCGTTAACTTTCGTTGGCAACCAGCAATATATTGGCGAAATCCGCCAGTTCTTGCTTCGTCATCAGGGGTGGCGCTCCTTCAAGTGGTGTAATCCCTTATCTGAGTTAGGGTTATATGTCTGTCAGGGACACCGGGTAACAGCTTTGGGCATGAATGGCATGCATGAACAGATGTATCAACTCACCGCCACGTTTGAAACTACCTATCAACCCTAGGATATCTCATGACAATTAATGCCGATCTCCAGCGTCTTGCGCCGGGGGATAAGATTCTATTGTTTGTTGTTGATGGCTCGGCCTTTGGTGGGCCAGAACTGTATTTTCATAATCAGCCCATTCCGTATACAGAAAATGAACTGGAAAACACCGATCAGTTACCCATAAAATCTATCTGGTGGCAAGGGGTGGAGTATAAGCCGTGGCCTGTTAAAATTGAAGGGTTGGAGGTCAGCAGTGATGGCAGGGCGGCTTCACCGACACTCAGTGTAGCTAATCTAGACGGCACTATTAGTGCCATGTGTTTAGCTTATCAGAATATGGCTCAGGCGCGTGTCACTATTCGCATGACCTTTGCACATTATCTGGATGCCCGTAATTTCCCCGAAGGTAATCCAGAAGCTAACCCGACACAGGAGAAAATAGACGTCTACTATATTGACAGTAAGACGCATGAGGACAATACGGCCATCAAGTTTGCCTTGTCTTCTCCGGCTGACCTGCAAGGGATTCAAATTCCGACGCGGCAAATTCACAGCCTTTGTACATGGTGTATGCGCGGGTTATATCGAAAATCCCCCTGCAACTACACGGGTGATCGTTATTTTGACGAAGACGGCAACCCGACAGATGATCCATCAAAAGATGCCTGTTCTGGATTATTGTCAACAGGATGTGAGCTGCGCTTCGGGAAAGGAAATCAACTTCCCTTTGGTGGCTTCCCCGGTTCTGCGTTGTTAAGGCGGTAGTAACGTGATCGTTGTTTACTGAGATAGCAAAAAAAGATGCTCCGGCATTTATTTACAAATAAAATAAAGCAATAATGTTTATCTACTTCAGTTAAAGGACGTACAGGTAAAATGAATAAATTATTGCTACTTTTTATTATCTCAATAGCATCTATATCGGGCTGCGTTTCTCAGGGGGACAGAATAAAACAGCAAGATATAATGAATCAAACAATTCCGACTTGCGCTTCAGAGAAGCAGTGTAATGCAGGCTGGGCTGCCGCTAGGGAATGGGTCAATCAGAATTGCGGAATGAAAATTCAACATTACAGTGACTCTTATATGGAAACCTATAATACACTTGGCAATAGTACCAATACGGCATGCCAAGTTACTAAGTCACCTCTTCCTAATGGGTTTTCATTAATTAATATTAGAGTTTCGTGCTCTAATTTCATTCGTTGTGTTCCCGATCAGTATGAATCAGTAATTGCATTTAATAAATATGTCGGGAATTACATTAAGCAATTTTCCCCTAAAATGATTGGTGTTATGTGGGGTATGTCTGATAAAAGTGGCAATCTGGTACAGTCTTCATTTGAGTCAGTTGGGTTATATATAAATACTTTGACTCCACAAGGAATAGCAGAGAAAGGTGGGTTAAAAGAAAAAGATATTGTGATCGCTATTGATGGTAAAAAAATTACAATTGTTAGTGATTATATTTCCGCTATGGAATCCCATCATGCGGGTGATAAAGCAACTTTTACGGTTATTAGAAATAGTAAAGAAATGAATATTTCATTGGAAATATAATTTTTGCAAACAGAAAACCTGCATAAAAAAACCTCGTTTCGACGGGGTTTTTATTATCTGGAGAATTCGACATGTACCAGCGTATTGTTCAGACCGTCATGGATCACGCTAAAGCAGAATATCCCAATGAATGCTGTGGTCTGGTGATTCAAAATAGCCGCAAGCAGCAATATATCCGTTGCCGTAATACCGCACCGTCTCCTACAGAACAGTTCAGCATCCACCCAGAAGATTATGCAGAAGCCGAAGACGTAGGCACTATTATAGCTATTGTCCACAGTCACCCCGACGCCACCACACAACCCAGTCAGTTAGATATTGCACAATGTGACTTGTCACAAGTGCCGTGGATTATTGTCTCGTGGCCGGAGGGCGATATTCGTACCATTATGCCGACTGAGGGAATAAAGCCCTTGTTGGGTCGCCCGTTCGTACATGGTATTTGGGATTGTTACGCCATTGTCCGTGACTGGTATCGGCTGGAACGTGATATTGATATCCCCGATTTTGAGCGCTCAGATGGCTGGTGGGAGCGTGGCGAAAATCTGTATATGAAGAACTATGCGGATGCTGGGTTTACTGAATGCAGTAGTGAATTGCAGGTGGGTGATGTGATCATTATGCAGGTACAGGCCAATGAACCCAATCATGCGGGCGTGTATATCGGTGATGGGGTGATGATCCACCATATGTACGGACAACTCAGCAATCGAGTCCCATATAGTGGGTATTGGCAAGAAAGAACGGTGAAAACTGTCAGGTATAAGGAGCGATAGAATGAATACACTACGAACAATACGCTTATACGGGATATTGGGTGCCCAGTTCGGACGCGAGCACAGGCTGGCCGTCTCTTCGCCCAAGGAAGCCATTCACGCACTCTCTGTCCTTATCGACGGCTTTGAAAAGTTCCTGCTCACCGCTAAAGAGCGCGGGTTGACCTTTGCTGTGTTCAATGGGAAGCGCAATATCAGCCGTGACGAATTGGAATTGTCCGGTGATTCAGATATCCGTATTGCCCCGGTGATCATTGGCAGCAAAAAGGCGGGTATCTTCCAGACTATTCTCGGCGCAGTGATGGTGGTGGCCGGGGCGTTTATGTGGGCGACTCCGTGGGGTGTTCCGCTCGTGATGTCCGGTGTCTCTATGATGCTGGGGGGCGTAGTGCAGATGCTGTCACCGATGCCGGGTGGACTGGCACGACGGGAAGATCCCGATAATAAACCCAGTTACGCGTTTGGTGGGCCAGTCAACTCCATCGCGCAGGGGAATCCGGTTCCGATTGGATATGGTAAGCGTCGTATCGGGGGTGCCATTATCTCGGCGGGTATCTATGCAGAAGATCAGCAATAAGTCTTCATGTTTTTAACTCGGTCGCTACGGCGGCTTTTTTTATGGGTGAAATATGGCTAATCAGTTTATTCGGGGCAGTAAAGGCGGCGGTGAAAGTCCGCGTACTCCGGTTGAATCGCCGGATTCCCTGCAATCGACCTCTTACGCCAAAATCTTATTGGCCTTGGGCGAAGGAGAGTTTGCGGGCGGTCTGGACGGCACCAATATCTTTTTGGATAACACGCCGATTATTGGCCCTGATGGTCAGGCAAATTTTCAGGGGGTGAAGTGGGAATTTCGCCCCGGCACACCCCATCAGGATTATATCCCCGGTATGCCTGCGGTAGAAAATGATATTACAGTTGGCACGGAGCTAACGGAGTCATGGGTACGCTCGGTCACTAATACCCAATTGTCGGCGGTACGTCTTAGGTTATCTTGTCCACAGTTGCAGGAACAGAAGGATGACGGCGATACGGTCGGCTATGTTATTGACTATGCGATAGATGTTGCCACCGATGGCGGGGCTTATCAGGAAGTTTTGAAGACAGCCGCCGATGGCAAAACAACCACCAAATATGAGCGCTCACACCGTATTGATCTGCCCAAGGCACATTCAGGCTGGCAGGTTCGTGTACGCCGTCTGACCCCAAAACAGACCACTAACCGGATTGCGGATGCGATGGTGGTAGAAGCGATCACTGAGGTCATTGATGCCAAGCTGAGTTACCCCGAAACCGCACTACTCTTTGTTCAGTTTGACGCCAAGCAGTTCCGCAATATCCCCCAGGTATCGTGTGAGCCGAAGATGCGTATCATCCGCGTTCCGGCCAATTATGACCCTGAAAGCCGCCATTATTCCGGTGTCTGGGACGGGTCGTTTAAATGGGCATGGACAGATAATCCGGCGTGGGTACTGTATGACCTGATGATTAATGACCGGTTCAGCATCGGTACACGGGTGAAGGCTGAGAACCTTGCCCTGGCAAAATGGGATTTGTACCGTATTGCGCAGTATTGTGATCAGCTTGTGCCTGATGGTAAGGGCGGGCAGGAGCCGAGATTTACCTGTAATGTGTATATCCAGTCACAAGAGGATGCCTGGACAGTCCTGAAAGACATTGCCGGTATCTTTCGGGGTATGACGTTCTGGGCGAACAACAATATGAATGCGCTGGCCGATATGCCGCGGGATATGGATTACATCTACACCCGCGCCAATGTTCGGGACGGTAAGTTTACTTATGCCAGTGCCAGCGAGAAGACCCATTACAGTACCGCGATGGTGAGCTGGTCAGATCCGCAGAATGGTTATCAGGATGCGGTAGAACCCGTCTTCGAAAATCGCCTGATACGCCGATTTGGGGTTAAACAGGCCGATATTACCGCGATTGGTTGCACCCGCCAGAGTGAGGCTATCCGGCGCGGAAAATGGGTGCTGCATACTAATGAATATGACCGCATGGTGTCGTTTACAGTGGGATTGGATGGGAAGATCCCCTTACCCGGTTACATTATCGGTGTGGCGGATGAAATGTTTTCCGGTCGCGTGCTGGGTGGACGTATCAGTGTGGTGGATGGGCGTAATATCACTCTCGACAGGGTATCGTCTGCGAAAGTGGGTGAGCGGTTAATTCTGAACCTGCCTTCTGGTAAAGCGGAAGGGCGAACTATCCAGGCCGTCAATGAGCATGTTATCACGGTCACCACGGAATACTCAGAAACTCCCGCCACTGAAAATGTCTGGGCCATTGATGCGACGGATTTGGTTATCCAGCAATTCAGGGTGACCGGCATTAAAGAAGGTGAGGACGGGGTGTCATTCGATATCACCGCCGTTGAGCATAATCCCGATAAATATGACCATATCGACACCGGCACCCGAATAGACGAGCGTCCGATTTCCGTTATTCCGCCCGGTGTTCAGCCGCCGCCGAAAAATGTCGGTATCAGCAGTTATTCTGTGGTCAATCAGGGGATTGCCGTCACGACATTGAGAGTGACTTGGGATGCCGCCGAAAGTGCGATTGCGTATGAAGCTGAATGGCGACGGGATAATGGCAACTGGATATCTGCGCCCCGAACCTCTACACAGGGCTTTGAAATTCCCAATATTTATGCCGGACGTTATCAGGCGCGGGTGAGGGCGATCAATGCCGCTGAGATATCCAGCCTCTGGGCAAACGCCCCCGAAACTCATCTGAAGGGGAAAGAGGGTAACCCTCCGGCTCCGCTGGCATTCAGGACTATTCCGATCATCTTCGGTATCCAGCTAGATTGGGGCTTTGCTCCCCAGACGGACGACACGTTAAAAACCGAAATCCAGTACAGCAAGACGAATGACGGTGAGGGTTTAATGTTGCTGGCCGATATTCCTTATCCCCAGCGAACGCATACGATGCAGGGACTGGCGGCCGGCGTTGCTTTCTATTTCCGTGCGCGGCTGGTGGACAAGTCCGGTAATCAATCCCCGTGGACGGCGTTCATTCGTGGGGAGTCTTCTTCGGATACGAACTGGATCATCGATGCAGCAGGTAAGGAATTTCTTTCCAACAAAGCCGGGCAGCGTTTGCAGTCTCAAATGGACTTTAACTCCGAAGCCATCATGGAGAACGCCGCCCTTACTGGTGCTGTTGTTCAGCGACAGTTTAAAGTGAATGGTGATCTTAAGGCCGAGATATTGCACGTTCAGACCACGCAGGTTAGCGACCGGGAAGCCTTTGCTGAGGACATGAAGAAAGTGCAGGCCGAAGTGGGAGAGAATGCAGCGGCGGTGCAGACGAAGGCGACGGCGGTCTTTGATATCGACGGGAATGGTTATGCCATTAACTATGTCGGAGCAGGAGTGAAGTACAACAACCAGTTCTATAAAGCCGGGATGGTGATTGGTGCTGAGGTGAAAAATGGACAGGTGACAACTTCCATCGGCTTTAATGCCGAGAACTTCGGCTGGTTTAATCCGGCCAGTGGCAAGATGGAGCCGTTCATGATGGTGAAGAATGGACAGTTGTTTGTGAGGGAGGCGTTTTTTGATAAAACCACCATCCAAAAACTGTTAATTGGTGCCGAAATCAAATCAGTTAATTATATCCCGGGTAAATCGGGCTTTTATTGGAATATGCAAACGGGACAGATGGAAAATATCGGCTCAGACAGTCAGGGAAAAATGAAGCAGACCAATACGACGATTAGTATTGCAGACGAGAAAGGAAGGCTGAGAGGGCAATTCGGAAAAATTACGGGGGTATTTTAATGTGGGGATTTCAGACATGGGATGAGAAGGGGCGGCCTAATAACTCGGGGGTTATTCCATTTTTAATGGCCGGTATTATTGACATGCCAGCCAACACCTTGTCATTCAGCCGGACTTATGTTCTGCCTGATGGGTATGAACTTGATTACACCATACTCAGTACAGTGATGAGTGTGACAGGTTGGATAAATGCGCCCAGTTACATTCTATCGATAAACCAGGGGACAATAACAGCATCGCCATCCCAGTCCAATTTTGCGATCTCGGCGGATACGCCCAGAACAATATTGGTTTTCTACAAGAAAAAGGGGGCCTGATGTTTGGTGCATTATTAACAGCCCCTGACGGTACGCCGTGGATTATGCCAAATAGCACCCCCCTCTGTTTGCGGGAGACACGGGTTATTACGGTCAGTGGCACACTCCCCAGAACGGATATTGATTTGGGGATACCGACGTCAACCCGTTGTTTGGTTTTTACCCGTTGGGTAGAGAAAACGCGGTATGGTTTGCCTGATGTTTTTCAGGGCAGCGGGAACGGTAAGTGGAGTTTGGTCATTGACGGTTCACCTCATGGCGAAAAGCTAAAAATCTATGTTTTCACCGATGAAGAACAACGCCCGCCAATAGGGGAATGGGGGGTGTGCGTATGGGGAGAAAATGGCAAATGCATCCTGCATCACCTCAGTAAGGCACTGGCAATCAAAGGTGTGATGAAGGAATTCCCCTCAACCACTCCGCCTCATACCTATTTTAATTACGCTGAAACGATACGGGGAGATGTTGCTGTGATGGCGACCATAGCGGGATATGGAGAGTATATAATAAACGTGGGTGGCCCACACGGGGGACAGACATTAACTATTTATTCTACATGGTCACCACAGGCTGTAAAAAACGGGGATCACACAATCATTCGTTATTACGCCAAAGAATATGCTTTTTATGGGGGCAATTCGCCGGGGTGGTTCAGTGGTGTTATGGGTAAAAACGTTTATATAGACACATCGCTCTACGATTAAACTTCAATTTCTAACCTCTCAGGATAACAACATGATCTACTCAGATGGCACAACTAATATCGTGTCCGGCTCTGCTATGGTTCGCGGAACGGGCACCCAATGGAAATCCAATATTAACGGCATTGCAGCCGGCCAGATTATCTCTATTCAATCCGGTAATACGGTGATTCAGAATGTCATCCAGTCGGTGAATTCAGACACGGAACTGGTGCTGGCCTTTGCGCCCTCAGTCAGTCTTAACAATGCGAAATATGTCATCTCAACCACTGTCCCCGATACCGTTTCCGATGGTGTCCGGCATATGGTGGCCATTAACGCCTATATCATCCTGTTCCTGCAAAACATGGACCGGTGGATGAATGAAAATGGCAAGGTTGAAGTGGAGATGCCGAACGGCCAGAAAGTCACACTGGACTCCATCCGGGCATTGCAGGCGGCTATGGATGGGAAGCTGGTTAAGAGCCAGAACGGGGCAGACATTCCTAATAAACTGGAGTTTGTGAAAAACCTTGGTTTAGGGGAAGTAGTGAAAATTAGGGACTATGGGCTGGGTAGTGACGGTATGTATTGGCAGTCACATATAGATAACATGGAGAATTTAGGGTATAAGACGGGTTTTTATTCGTACACGCATGCTACATCCAATCAAATCGGCGATGTAGAGTGGGGATCTGTTATTAAAACCTGCTATGACAATGCATACAACCAGCAACTAATTGTACTCCCTAATTATGGTAGGAATGTCATGTGTGTCAAAAGGGTGGCGGGTAGTGTATGGGAGAATTTCACCGTCATGACCTCCAATATGTGGACTGTGGATGGCAGCGGATATTATAAAAAATCCTCCCCCATCATCCAAATCTACCCCGATGGCACCTTCACTACCAACGACGAATCCGAAGGTGCGACAGTCACCAAACTCGGCCTTGGCCACTACAAACTATCCGGTATCCTTGGCTATAACGCTGATGGGGCATGGGGAGTTCATGGCGGTATCAGTGTTCCCCGTGACGTCAATGGCAATGAGTTAGTGTATGTCGATGATAAGGTGCTGTCGGATGGGGCTATTGAAATCAGGGTCACTCACCGACAGAACGCCCATATGCCTGCCCGATTGCAGAACAGGCGCATGAAGTCACAGGATGAGCAGACGCACTACACGGATGATGAACCCTGTGATTTACCCGCAGGAACCCGATTAGACGTCCGTGTCCAGATGCCGGAGGATTCTATCTGGAATCAGAAACAGGTATTGGTGTCCGATCCTCAGCAGGAGCATAGCCCCTATCTTCATTCAATAAATAGCCAATAGGGAAGATTAGCGGGTAGTTGGGTGAATTGGGGAAAATGTGGGCGGTGTGGGGTGTGAAGTAGGCGCAAAAAAGCCCTCAAAGGAGGGCTGGAAAGAATAAAATCTATATCGAGCTTTTTGCAAACTGCACGATTGAACTGTCATCGTTATATTTAAAGTGGGGTATTTTATTGCTGTCTAAAGTTTTTCGTATTTCGTCAATTGCTTTTTGTTCCGCAATTGATGGTTTTTTATGAGAATCAATAGTAAATAGTACGGATTCCAAGTTAAAGATGTCTTCACTAATGGCTCGTTTGACCCTAGACACCCACGTATCGCAATGTTCCAACATTTTACTTGGCTCATCTTGAGTAAATGCTAATGGTTTGATTGCGCACAGTACATGTTCATCATTTCTTGCAACTAAAGGCATTGAAAATCGAGTAAGTTCTCCGCCAATTACTTCTTTTCTGAATAAATTTTTAAGATCTTGATATGATTGAAATCTCTCTTTTAATTCCCTAGCTAGAATTTCTTCTCTTCTTTCCTTCGTGTGCTCGGTGTGCTTTATAAATTTTCTATAAAGTCTCATTAACTCAGTATCATAGTTACTTGTTAATAAAATTCGCGGGGTACTATAGTAGAAAATAGACTCTCTCGGCGATGTTAATGTATTGAAGAAATCAGCTATTTTATGAGGATTATTTATCCGAGATACTAAATTACATGCGGTTTGCAACTCTTTTTCTATACTGGGCTTAACTACATGAAAAATGGTATCATCTTTAAAGAAACTTTTTACACGAGTGTCATTGCTCTTGGTTAATTTGAAAGACATTTTACCAAGTTTTGGAGCGCACACAATTACACCAATATTGGCAAACTCTTCAGTTTCCGCATAGGGTGCATATCTTATTATACTGTAAAGACATGGGGTGCTCATACAATCGTACTCCGAAACTCTTGGTTAAAACCTCTATCAATTAATGATGTAATGTTATTTAATGCAGCGTCCTTATCTGGTAGCTCGTTAGCCCAGTCACTTGGTAGTGATGATATGGATTCCGTAAGTTTCTTTTTTAGTGTTGAAACTATATCTACTACATTTTCACAATCCAGCATATCGAAAACCCAATCCCTGTGACGAGGTGAGAAAACATGGTATTCGAATTGTGACAAAGTACATTCTGAGTCAAATGCTAGATTGTGGTCGATCAGATAATATCTCTGTTTCTTATAGTTATAAATGATATTTACATTTCCGCCCTGTTTTGACAGGTTTCTATCGGAGTTATTTACTAACCTATCAAAAAGGTAAATTAGTTTTTGCTTTTGTATATCAATGGCTTCATGAGCTAATCCAAAATTTATAGTTGCTGAATCCTCAATAAATTTTGATGCATATGCATAGCCTGAACTTATCCCGCCTTTGTACAGAGTGGGAAGATACTCAACGAAGTCATCAGAGACATATACAATCTTGAAGTCAGGTATTGGTAGATCGATGCTCTGAGCCAATATTGAAGCCGTAATTTCATGAATGAGTTCAATTCGTGGCATTGATGCCGTGCTTTTAACTACATACAACTGATCATCATTGCATCGACACAAGAATGGTTGAGTTGAACCCTCATCCATTTTTCTTACTAATTCAATAACATGTAATTCATCATCAGCGCTCATAATCCCACATTTCAAGATAAGTTTTAATATGTCATTACCCAGCAGGAATAACAGTTTAATGTTTATGTATGACCCTTCATACTAAATCACTCCCGCTAATATGTTGATCAGAAATTGCTTAATTTGTGAGATTATGGACGTAATTAATTCGCATAGATATCAACTAAAAATGATTATTTAAATTTGAAACAGTATCGTTGGTTATATTATCAATGGGTGATTTTCATGATTGATATGAACCCGCAGAAAGTTGCGGGTTGAGTAATTTTGCTATCTACTTATTTCTTCGAGAGGAGAATAGCGTGACTCTATTTTTACATTAACAAGGAATTCACGAGAATTATCACCGTAATCACCTGGGGAGTCAAAGAACACAAATATTAACTCCCCATCCTCAGGAACCGTTTTATGAAGCACGCCGTTTCCTATTCCATAGGTTTTATTACCGATTTTAGCAATGAGTGTGTCGTGTAGCGTTGGTTTTTTAGGTAGAGTACCCTGGGGTGCTGCCCAGTAGTTATCTGGATGGCCATACTTCACCCATCCCTTAGCAACAATAGATATAACATCTCCCTTTTTGAGAATAAGTCCTGTAGGTTGACCTTGTTCAAGTTTAGCAGGAACAGCTCCAGACCAATCGTACATAGTATTACCTCCAATCATTATGCTTTGAAAGCGACTTTATCAGTCTATGAAGGCGGGCTACTTCTCCGCCTGTGAACATCAATAAAAAGGTTCATCAATACTGGAGAGAACGTCTGATTAGGATGGCACGGAATGGCTGTTTGGAAATTAATAAAATCCATATCCCACTGATAAAACTATGAGTTTAAAGGGGACAATTCTCCCCTTTAACTTAACTCTTTGATTTCATTAATCTCTGTCCCTGTGACAGAATTACGTAAAATCAATCACTTAGATAAATGGGAGAATTACACCATTTTAACTGATTGATTTAATTGAATTCCGTCTCTGTGCAGGAAATAAGTAAAATCAACAAGTTAGCTAAAAGCGGGATTTCCCGTCTTTAACCTCTGCATGGTGCCGGCATCCTTCCGTTTGAAACGGAGGCAGTAAAAACTAACTGTAGGGATTCCTTTAGTTTAAGGAGCCTCCAATTTGAGAGGCTACCATCTTTAAGAGGGTAGGTTAAAAACAGCTCTGTATATTTAACGTACCAACCTGTAGTCGAGGTCCTCACTTTGGCTCAGTTCCAATCGGACAAATTTTTGGCTGATCGCGCCAATTGGGATTTGAAAGCCCATTTTAGTGAGAATGCCCATTTTAGTGATAACTCATTGATATTTAATCAGACGCCAGATTTGGCTTCTGCTTATAATTTGAGCGCCGATAATATCGGTATGCAAAATCCAATATCCGATAATCGGACTTTCGGCGTAACTGATAGTTACTTGCAAACTTTGCGCGGCAGTAATACTGACTCACAAAATTTGCACAACTCAATAAGAGGTGCGCACAAAAGAGTGAGCTAGAAACAAAGGGTTAATGCGTTTTGCCCAGCCCCTTGCGCACAAGTAATACGTTGAAACACAATGAATTTATTCCTTTTGTCCAGCACATAAAGTAACCATTGGGATTTCCCCAACAGTTGGAATAAAGGCGAATTTACGGAAGAGATGTCGGGGAGGTCAAAGTGAGGACCTCGGAAAAATCAATGAGTTAATCAACTAGGGTGGAAATTACTACGGTTGCCGCAAGGTGTGATATCCCATCTTAAGGGCAAGTTTCTGCCCTATAGTGACAATAGCTTGCTTTCCCACCTCTCCACAATCTCCGATTTCTCTTTCAGGTAGTTGTAGCGGTCGTAGTGTTTAATGTGAATTTTTCAAAGTTGTGGCAAGCGTAAAATATGTCTAATACTATAGAGTCCTAGGATGCTTTGAGTGCTTTTTTGTTTGTACATATGTGTGTACATTTATTACCTGATGGATTATGAAGTATTTAATAACTACTTGTATAATAACCAGATATTAATCAAAAACCAAATTTTGGTAAAAACCTGTTTTCCAAAAGCACTGGACATTGATTTATTGCTTAGTTTGCGAGCGTTATTATGAACTAAGAGACAGAAATATCTAATGTATCGGTAATGCAGTGGGAGAAAAAATGTTTTTGCAACGTAGGCCCGTTTTGGGCAGCTTTTTTCTGATGGGATGGGTATTAGCGGGTTGCAGTGGGCAACAAACTGATCATTCATTTAAACGCCACAAAAATTATCAATATTCTGATCTGGGGATCAACCTGAGTGAAAATGCCAGTACGACCTGCTTTGATGCAGGGGGAATTCTAGCGCTGGCAGTACAGCTTAATGGAAATCAAACGCCGGTTTGCCAATTAGCAAATGGGCGGCGCTGTGATGAACGAGCCCTGTTGGATGGTGGCTGCACGTCTATTTGAGTTTTCTTGTTGTCAAAAATAACCCATAATTATTGTAAACACACCGACGACGATGTTGGGTAGTGTGTTTGCTATTTTGTTAGCTTATACGATATCTTTTCTTAAGGAACAGCCCTTACGGGCTGTCTCTTATTATTGTGGTGCAATGATTCCTGATATCTCGGAAGCTTGTTAAGCTGATAATAGTAAATAACTTTTTGCAACTAAGTTATGTTTTCAGTCTTTACCCCGAACAGTAAAAAACTGACTGATCAGAACCAAAACACCCACTACCAAATAAGCAGCAAAAATACCAATTAACCATTGCGGCATATCCAGCGTCAGAAATGACCACTGTTTCATCGAACAGTCACCAGTGGCTTGAAATACAGAAGGCAGCCATTCATTCAAGGGTAGCCATGACGGGAATCTAACAAAAAATTCGCAGGTATTAAAAGGGGAGGGGTGGAGCTGCATCATGGTATGATCCCACGCCAGTTGTAATCCCTGCCATCCACTATACAGCCACAGCAGGATTGCCAGCCAACGTAGTGGTGTTTTTGGTGCAATGGCACCGAGCAGAGCAGCTCCCAAAATGCCAAATAGCGCAATTCGCTCATAAATACACATCACACAGGGCTGTAACTTCATCACATGTTGAAAATAAAGTGCTGTCAATTCTAATATAAGAGCTGTTAACGCCATCAGTAACCATGCGCTTTGCCCTTGGGAACTCTGTTTTAAAAATCGAAACATTTTTTCTGTTTTCCCCATCGTTTAAATTTAACTATAAATGATGGCTTATTTTGCCGTTTTAAAAACCATAAAAAAATAAAATTAATCGCATTATCTTTTTAAAAAAGGGAGCAATAAAAAACCGGACAGTGCACATTTTCACTATCCGGTTTAGTTTGAGGTAAATTGCGGAGCAATTAAAGTGGAGTGATCAGACCGAGTTTTATCAGATACTCAGTCGCTGGAACAAGCCAGAATTCCACACTCAACAAACCGACCAATGTCATCACAATGGTATAAGGCAGCGCCATCACCACCATGCGGCCATAAGACAGACGAATCAATGGAGACAGGGTAGATGTTAGCAAGAACAGAAATGCTGCTTGTCCATTTGGTGTTGCCACTGATGGTAAGTTGGTGCCTGTATTGATAGCGACTGCCAGAAATTCATATTGTTGCTGTGAAATTAAACCATTCTTCAAGGCAACTAGCGCTTCATTAATGTAAACCGTACCTACGAATACGTTGTCAGAAACGGCAGAAAGCAATCCATTGAATAGATAGAATAATGACAATTGTGAGGCTGGCGAAGATTGCAGCACATATTGAATGAATGGCGTAAACAATTGCTGATCAATAATCACGGCAACGACAGAGAAAAAAACGGTTAACAGTGCAGTAAACGGAAGAGCTTCTTCGAACGCTTTACCTAAAGCATGCTCTTCGGTGATACCGCAGAATGCCGTAGCCAGAATGATTACCGACAGACCAATCAGCCCGACCTCTGCTAAATGGAAAGCCAATGCAAAAATCAGCCAGATACCAATTAATGCCTGAACGGCAAGTTGAGTTTTTTCCTGCCGAGTACGTTTTTCACTGGTTTTTTTATCGTAATCTTCTAAAACCGAACGAACGTGATCGGGTAATTCAGCACCGTAACCAAACAATTTAAAATGCTCGACCAGCAAGCAGACCAGCAGACCGCAGATAAATACCGGTATGGTGACAGGAGACATACGAACAAAAAACGTCACGAAATCCCAGCCAACGTGTTTAGCAATAATCAGGTTTTGTGGCTCGCCCACCATGGTCATTACACCACCCAAAGCTGTGCCGATACCTGCATGCATCATCAGGCTGCGCAGAAATGCCCGGAACTGTTCCAGAGTCTGCTTTTTATCTTCGCTGTCAATAAACTGATCATCGTTCAGGTCAGAATTGTCATTTTGGCTGGAGGAAAGGAAGTGGTGATAAATGGAGTAAAACCCTACCGAGACACTGATAACGACGGCAATAACGGTCAAGGCATCGAGGAACGCAGACAGAAAGGCACTCGCCAGGCAAAATGCGAGTGCCAGCATTTTTTTGGAGCGAATAGTTAACAGCAGCTTCGTGAAAACAAACAGTAGCAGTTGCTTCATGAAATAGATGCCGGCAACCATGAAAATCAACAGCAAAATAACTTCGAGATTGTTGGAGATTTCATGACTTATTTGTTTTGGCGAAGTCATCCCGATGATGACCGCTTCAATAGCGAGTAATCCTCCGGGTTGTAAAGGGTAACATTTTAACGCCATTGCCAACGTGAAAATAAACTCGACAACGAGCATCCACCCTGCAACGAAGGGATTGACAAAGAAAAAAACCAGTGGATTGATAATAAGAAAAACAATGATAGCCAATTTGTACCAATCCGGCGAGTTGCCGAGAAAGTTTTTCACCACTGCATGTCGAATACTGATTTCCATTATTATTAATATTCCTCTTTGTGGATACATGGGACAAATCTAAAGAGTCATAGTACGCGCTAAACGATAGCAATTTAAGGGTATCAGGACATAATTAATCAGCGAATAATTCCGTTTTTTATGATTCCTTTCACTCTTTCGCTGTTTATTTACTATGTAACTATGTCGATCAGACGCATTCTGGTATGATCGATGATTATTATTAGCTAAGAAAATTGCTTTGGAATAGTTAAAATATGGTAATTAAGGCTCAAAGCCCTGCGGGTTTCGCGGAAGAGTATATCATTGAAAGCATTTGGAATAATCGCTTTCCACCAGGTTCCATGCTGCCAGCAGAGCGTGAATTATCTGAGTTGATCGGTGTCACCCGTACTACTTTACGTGAAGTGTTGCAGCGCCTTGCCCGTGATGGCTGGTTGACTATTCAGCATGGAAAGCCAACAAAGGTCAATAACTTCTGGGAAACATCCGGTCTTAATATTCTGGAAACGCTGGCACGGCTTGATCATGATCGCGTTCCCCAGTTAATTGATAATCTACTGGCGGTTCGTACCAATATCGCTGCTATTTTTATTCGTACTGCATTTAGACATAATCCTGAAAAATCATTGGAAGTACTGGCAGAAAAAGAGAATGTGGAAGATACCGCCGAATCTTTCAGTGCTGTGGATTATGATATTTTTCGTGGGCTGGCTTTTGCGTCAGGAAACCCAATTTACGGTTTGATTATCAATGGATTAAGAGGGCTTTATACTCGCGTTGGCCGCTATTATTTCTCAAACCCTGATGCCCGTATGCTGGCACTGAATTTCTATCAGCAATTGAGTACGATGTGTCGGGAACAATCCTATGAAAAAATCATGGATTGTGTGCGTAGTTATGGTAAAGAAAGCGGAATCATTTGGCATGGCATGCAGAGTGTTATGTTGAATGATTTAACAGAAGCACGTCACAGCTGATCAAATTGCATTTCTAATTTCTGTTTTTTATCTGTCATCATATTTTAAAAGCGCACTAGTTTAGTTAGTGCGCTTTTTTACATTTGGTTGTTTTTCCATCTTATTCACGCTCCAATATTTTTATTTTTCAATTGATGTTGAAAATTTACGCAAACTGTAAAATTCAATTTTTTAAATTATTATTCTGCCCAATTGTTCTTGCCGAGAGATTTAATTCTGATTATTTTAGTTTGTCAGTAGTTTAATGTAATTTTGAATTGTAAATTTTATGTTTCTTTTTTCCCGCAAAAATCACTTTAACAGGTAGTGAAATAAGGTGATTGTCAGCATTAAATCCTTATTTAATTTATTGAATTAATTTAATTTTTATTGATTTTTGATCAAATTTAGAATGACGATGTTATCAATGTTTTGTAATGAAAATGTGATTCAAATCCTAAAATTAAATTAATAATGTTGCAGTCTATTATTCTATATTGGCTTTTTATATTCAGCATATTATGCTTGCACATATTACTCATATCCAATAGGGGGCAGAATGAAAGTCCTTATTTTAGGCGGTGGCGTTATTGGCGTCACCAGTGCGTGGTATTTGGCACAGGAAGGTCATGAAGTGACTGTGGTTGATCGCCAGAATAGTGCCGCTGAAGAAACGAGTGCAGGTAACGCCGGTCAGATCTCACCGGGATATGCAACGCCATGGGGAGCACCGGGGATACCACTGAAAGCAGTAAAATGGATGTTTCAACGCCATGCACCACTGGCTATTCGCCCTGATGGTTCACTGTTTCAGCTACGCTGGATGTGGCAAATGCTGCGCAACTGTGATGCAGACCATTACGCCATGAATAAAAGCAGGATGGTGCGATTGGCAGAATATAGCCGTGATTGCATTAAACGGTTAAGGGCAGATACTGGCATTCAATATGAAGGGCGTCAGGGGGGAACTCTGCAATTATTTAGAACCGCCAAACAGTTTGATAATGCCGCCAATGATATCGCAGTATTGGAACAAGAAGGTGTTCCTTACCAATTATTGACCGCAGAACAACTGGTATCAGTGGAGCCTGCACTTGCCCATGTTTCCCATAAATTGGCGGGTGGGTTACAACTGCCGAATGATGAAACGGGTGATTGTCAGATATTTACCAAGGCACTGGCAAAAATGGCAGAAGAGGCGGGAGTCAAGTTTGTGTTTAGCAATCAGGTTAAACAGATTCTGGTGGATGGAAACAAAATCACGGGTGTCCAGTGTGATGATGGCATCATGACAGCGGATAACTACGTGGTGGCGATGGGGTCTTATTCTACCGACATGCTGAAAGAACTCGTTAAAATCCCTGTTTATCCGCTGAAAGGCTATTCTTTGACGATGCCGATTATGGATGAAGCAAGAGCGCCGACCTCAACTGTGCTGGATGAAACTTACAAGATAGCTATTACTCGTTTTGATAACCGTATTCGCGTTGGTGGCATGGCAGAAATGGTCGGTTTCAATATGAATGTGCCGAATAATCGCTGTGAAACGTTAAAAATGGTTGTGCAGGATCTCTACCACAGCGGTGGCAATATTGCTGAAGCTACATTCTGGACGGGGCTACGCCCAATGACGCCAGATGGTACTCCTATCGTCGGCCCAACCAAATATAGTAATCTCTATTTAAACACAGGGCATGGAACGCTAGGCTGGACGATGGCCTGTGGTTCAGGGAAGTTATTGTCTGATTTAATTTCTGGCAAGACGCCGGAAATCGTGGCAGATGATCTCTCGGTATTTAGATATATCAATGGATTCAATACAAAAGTGCTTCGAGTGAAGCATCGTTTACATACGGCATAAATTATAAGGGGTCGTCATGCCACGTCCTATTTTGGCGACGATCCATCTCGATGCATTCCGCCATAACTTGGCGGTTATCCGCCAGAAAGTCGGTGACAGCAAAATCTGGTCAGTAGTGAAAGCTAATGCATATGGGCATGGATTGGACAGAATATGGCAGTCACTCATGCAAACGGATGGATTTGCACTGCTTGATATGAATGAAGCTATTTATTTAAGGGAACACGGGTGGCAAGGGCCAATCCTGCTATTGGAAGGTTTTTTCAAACTTTCGGATTTGCAGCTCATTGATCAATATGGCCTGACAACTACAGTGCATAGTTACTGGCAACTCAAAGCAATAGAAGAGGCCAGACTGAATAACCCCATTGATATCTATTTGAAACTCAATAGCGGAATGAATCGGCTGGGTTTTACCCGCGAAGAATATTCACAGGTGGTCTCAATGGCGAATCGCATAAAAAATATCAATTCAGTCACGTTGATGACTCATTTTGCTAATTCAGATAATGAGATTGGTATTGATGGGCAATTTGCGGTTGTTGAATGTCTGCAAATGGGCTCACTTCCTCGCTGTCTAGCCAATTCTGGTGCAATTTTGTGGCATCCGAAGACACATGGTGACTGGGTTAGGCCGGGTATTATTCTGTATGGTGCATCCCCGAGTGGAAAGTGGCGTGATATTGCTGATGTGGGTTTGAAATCAGCGATGAGTTTGCACAGTGAAATCATTGCGGTTCATGACCTACCCATAGGGGCAAAAATTGGCTATGGCAGCCGTTATACAACCCAGTATCCTACCCGTGTAGGTACGGTGGCATGTGGTTATGCTGATGGTTATCCAAGGCACGCCCCAACGGGTACCCCCATCCTTGTTGATGGCGTCCGTACACAGTTACTGGGTGCCATATCGATGGATATGATGACGGTTGATTTGACGCCGTGTCCACAAACAGAAATAGGTAGCACCGTGGAGTTGTGGGGGGAAAACTTGCCAGTGGATGAAGTGGCGGAATCCGCAGGAACCATTGGTTATGAACTGCTCTGTGCTTTAGCTATACGTGTTCCGGTAGTTGTTAACTGATCTTATCTCTTTCAGGCATTTTTCCGTACCGAAATTTGGAATAAATGCCTGCATTTTTCTTTATCGCATCAGAAAAATTAATATTCAGATAATATCTAAGTGTGACGTTGTAACTTGATGACTTTTAACCAATGGTAACATCAAGCTGCCAGTTCCGGATTTTATGCATATAGTGCGATTAAATCAAAAATCATTATCAATTGCTTGGCAATAAATCACCGGATACATACACTTTATGCCTGATTTCACAACAATTTGTCTGACAGGAAATAACTTATAATGACTAATAAGGTGTTTATTGCAGTAGTGGGGCTTTGCCTGTCTTCTTCTGTGGCATATGCTGGCGAATGGTCTATTGGGTTGTCGGCATTGTATGAAGCTAAACCTTACAAGGGATTGAAAACAAAAGATAAAATACTACCGGTTCCCATGGTATCTTATGAGAGTGAAAACTTTTATTTTCAGACTTTGGCGGCAGGTTATTACCTCTGGAACCAGCCAAAGGATAAACTTTCTGTAGATCTGTTCTATTCTCCACAAGCTTTCCATCCCAAGGATAGTACAGATGAGCAGATGAAAAAACTGGATCGTCGTCGTGACACGGTTATGGGTGGTTTCACTTATAAACATCATGAAGATTGGGGGGTGCTGCGTGCCTCATTAGCTGCCGATATACTGGGCGAAAGTAACGGTATCAGTGCTGATTTCGCCTATTTATATAGTTTCCAGCAGAGCGGCTGGTTATTGGAACCAGGGATAGGCGTTGTCTGGGATAGCAAAAAACAGAACCGTTATAGTTATGGCATCAAAAAGAGCGAATCTGTGCGTAGCGGTCTGGCTGAATATACACCGGGCGATAGCTGGAGCCCTTATCTTGAATTATCTGGTTATTATACCTTCGATAAGAATTGGACTGCTTTCATGATGGGGCGTGTAGAACATTTACCAAGCGAAGTTAAAAACAGCCCAATGACCAATCGCTCATACTCCGGTACTATCTGGTCGGGTATTACTTATACTTTCTGACAGATATTGTTCATGTCAAGAAAGGTGTAAAGCTGAACTCTTCAAGATAGCTGTAGCAAAATAGTCATGATAGAGTTCAGCTTATCGTTTATTTCCATCAAGGATTCTTGCGGCAACGGATAACCACAGAAAGTCTGGCAGGGTTGTTATTTCTGGATAGCTGTGGGGAATTGATACGTGCAGTTTCGATGCAAACCATATTCTTATAACCTTCTTTACTCATATCTTTCATACTACTGGAAAGTTCGGCACCGGGATTCCAGCAAACTACATCACTATGGTGATAATGGTGAATTTCAATAGTTCGTTTCCACGGTGTATCACTGAGTAGGCTGAAATCTTCTGGTTCAGTATAAATACGGTCAATTCGTCCTTTAAAAATCAGATCTTCGTGAACATACTGTTTTTTATCGGCAACGGTATCGATAAAATGAGCACCAAGCCCGCTGACACGAATTTGATTGACATCACTGATATTGAAGTAAGAGTGGAGAGCACATGTTGCTTGATATTCTCCGTGAGACTCCAGCTCTATTTCGCAGGTTTCCCCTAACTTAAAACGGGCAATGAGTGTGAACTCGTGTGGCCATAACTTATGTGTATCGGCGTTATCTTGTAGCGTAAATGTTAAGATCACGCCGTTTTCATTTTCATGGTGTGCCCTGAATTCCCAAGGCAAGATCCGTGCAAAACCGTGACTGGGAGCGCTTGTCGAACCAAACCAAGGCCAGCAGATGGGAATGCCACCACGAATGGCTGTACCTGTATTAAATTCAGTGTTATCGCTTAACCATAATACAGGTTTTTCGCCACTGGGCTGCCATGTAATAAGATGTGCGCCCTGAATACTGATTGCGCCGCGCACTTTAGGGTGTGAAACAACAATCAGCGGAAATCCTTCAATATTTCGCTGACTGATATAAGGAGATATTTGTTCTACAACCGGTAATGAGAAAATTTTATCAAGCATCTGTCATGACCTTATGTAAACCTGAATTGGCGGTTGGCTAGGAGCAAGAATAGCTCAATGTTTTTAAGAGATAAATCGGAATAGATAAAAATAAAGCCACCTGTTTAAGGTGGCCTTTATGAACGCGGATGCTATTCAATTACTTAGAGATATGAGCAACCAGATCCAGAACTTTGTTAGAGTAACCCGTTTCGTTATCATACCAAGAAACTAGTTTTACAAAGTTATCGTTCAGTGCAATACCTGCTTTTGCATCAAATACAGAAGTCAGTTTTTCGCCGTTGAAATCAGTGGAAACAACATCATCTTCGGTGTAACCCAGAATGCCTTTCAGTTCGCCTTCTGAAGCTTCTTTAATTGCATCACAGATTTCTTTGTAAGTTGCTGGCTTAGCCAAACGAGCAGTCAGGTCAACAACAGAAACGTTAGGAGTAGGAACACGGAAAGACATACCCGTCAGTTTGCCGTTCAGTTCTGGGATAACTTTACCTACAGCTTTCGCGGCACCAGTAGAAGATGGGATGATGTTCTGTGCTGCACCACGGCCACCACGCCAGTCTTTTGCTGATGGGCCATCAACAGTTTTCTGAGTTGCAGTTGTTGCGTGAACAGTGGTCATCAGACCTTCAACGATACCGAATTTGTCATTGATAACTTTAGCCAGTGGAGCAAGGCAGTTGGTTGTGCAAGATGCGTTGGAAACGATCTCTTGACCTGCATAGGCATTGTGGTTGACACCCATAACGAACATTGGCGTGTCGTCTTTGGATGGGCCAGTCAGAACAACTTTTTTCGCGCCGGCAGCGATGTGCTTACGTGCAGTTTCGTCGGTCAGGAAAATACCGGTTGCTTCCGCAACAACATCAACACCCACTTCGTTCCATTTCAGGTTAGCTGGGTCTCTTTCAGATGTAACGCGGATGGTTTTGCCGTTAACAACCAGCTGACCATCTTTAACTTCAACAGTACCGTTGAAACGGCCATGGGTTGAATCGTATTTCAGCATGTAAGCCATGTACTCTGCATCCAGCAGATCATTGATAGCAACGATTTCGATATCTGAACGCTCTTGTGCGGCACGGAAAACAATACGGCCGATACGACCAAAACCGTTAATACCTACTTTGATAGTCATAGTATTCCACCAGCTATTTTTTAGTGAATTAAAAGTTGTTTCTAAAGTTACCAAAATCTTGTCAGCCGTCAAGCGGAATCGTGTCAACAATTGAAAAAGATCAATTTAGAAATCACTATCTGAACGCTTGTTAGACAGCCAAGACAACTCTACGCCTTCCATTATCGGGGCATAAGTAGATATTTAAAGTTACCATCGGTTAGATATGTGAGACTTATCACAATTAGTAGAGCAAATTGCGATGTTGAATGGGTTAGAATGCTTCTCAACATTTTGATGTTGATTTTTTGTTGTTTTCGATGCTTTTTTATTGAAAATATTGGCCTTAAAAGGTGGTCGCTATGGCTAAAACTAAAAATATTTCCCTTTCTATAGAACAGTTTAGTGAAATTCAGCTCTATGTTACGCAAAAAGCAGGAACCGAACCGCCATTTTCAGGAAAACTGCTGCATAACAAAAAAAGTGGCATTTACCACTGCCTGTGCTGCCGTCAGCCATTATTTGTTTCTGACACTAAATTTGATTCTGGCTGTGGGTGGCCAAGCTTTTACCAGCCGTTCAATGATAAATCTATCAATTGTCTTGATGATTATTCTCACAACATGCATCGAATAGAAGTGCGTTGCAGTCACTGCCAGGCACACTTAGGGCATGTTTTTCCCGATGGCCCCAAACCTACAGGAGAGCGCTTTTGCATCAATTCTGCGGCACTGCGCTTCATTGACGAGGAAACTGGGGATGAAACAGAAGGTTAGTGTCGTTACTGGGCCTGTTTTTTTGACAAAACAGCAACGTAAATCAGTAATTAAAGAAGAAACGATTCAGCATAATGTACGTAGCCGTAAGGAAATATCGATGAAGTTGGATGATTTACTCTCCGCCATGACACCTGAAATTTATCAGAGATTGGTTCAGGCTGTTGAATTAGGCAAGTGGCAGGATGGTGTACCGCTAACGCCGGAACAGAAAGAGCACAGTTTACAGATGGTGATGCTTTGGCAAGCCAAGCATAATCACGATCCTGAACACATGACGATTGGTACGGATGGCCAAATTACCATAAAAAGCAAACAAGAGTTGAAGGCCATGTTCCAGTCAGAAATGGTCGTGAAACTAAAACCACAGCCAGAAGAATGAGGAAATAACCTCGTCTTGTGCAGTGATTCGACGAGGTTATGTTCTGGAATATTATGTCCAGAAGTATTGGTTGCCGGTTTAAAAAAGTGTTGTTATTTCATGCAGTGGGATTAGTTTAGCGCCTTTAGCAGCCATTTCCTTAAATGCCTTTAAGCTGTCATCATCCTGAAGATTGACCCCACGACAACCATCAGTAATCACGTAGGTTTCATAGCCTTGTTCCAGTGCATCTAGTACTGTAAATTTTACGCAGTAATCCGTAGCAATACCCAACACAATCAGTCGTTGAATATTTTGATCCGCCAGCCATCCATGCAGCCGGGTTGCGCTCTTATGATCATTATCAAAGAAGGCACTGTAGCTGTCTATCTGCGGATTCTCACCCTTACGGAAAATTTCTTGGATAGCGGATTGATTCAACGCAGGATGAAAATCTGCGCCGAATTGCCCTTGTACACAATGAACGGGCCACCATATTTGAGGAATGCCATTGAGCAGCCCAGATTCTCCAACAGGCTGGCTGGCATTAACTGCAAAACTCATATGCTTGGCGGGATGCCAGTCCTGACTTGCGATAACAGTGATATTGTTTTTCTGACAAAGGCTAATAACCTTATTCGCTATTACGATGACCTCTTCACTCCCTTTGACTGCCAGTGCTCCTCCCGAACAGAAATCATTTTGCAGGTCGATAAGTAATAATGCTGTTTTTATCATATTTCCGATTTCTTTTTTATTATTCATCTGAATAGCTCAATTCGCCACGTAGATTCTGTTGCATAAGTCGGCGGATCTCTTCGGATTCATAGGGTTGGCTCAATAAATAGTGCAATTTGGTCAGGGTGGCTTCAAAAGTCATGTCATAGCCACTGATTACACCTGATGTAGCCAGAGCGTGGCCAGTTGCATAACCTTCCATGTTGACTCGTCCAGAAATGCATTGTGTTAAATTGACCACGATAATACCCCGTTCAGTCGCTTCCCTTAAGATCTTCAATAAATCAGCGTGCTGTGGGGCATTACCAACACCATAGGAGCGCAATATCAGTGCCTTGACGGGTTGCATCAGGATATTTTCAACAACTTGGCTGGATAATCCCGGATAGATAGTCACAACACCAATAGGCTGTGATGTGATCTGGTGTACGGTAAACTCATCATGACTGGCGGGTATCGGGCTTGTATTGAACGTACGGATGTTGATCCCTGCTTCGATCAGTGGCCGACAGTTGGGGGATGTGAAGGCCTCAAAGCCATCGGCATGGGCTTTAATTGTTCGATTCCCGCGAAACAATTTATTGCTGAAAAATAAACCGACCTCGTTGATGGGATAGTTAGCAGCTAGATATAGCGCATTAAGCAAGTTTGTCTGGCCATCAGAACGCAGAGCCTCCAGTGGAATTTGTGACCCTGTCACGATCACAGGCTTTTTAAGATTTTCAAACATGAAAGAGAGTGCTGAGGCGGTAAAAGCCATGGTGTCAGTACCATGTAGGATCACAAAGCCATCGTAATCGTGGTAATTCTGGTAGATATCGTTGGCGATAATTCCCCAGTCGCTTGGACTCATATCAGAAGAATCAATCAGAGGCTGGTGTTCACGGATGGTAAAGGTTGGCATTTCTGGACGGTGAAACTCCGGCATCTGCGTGAGTTGTCGTTGTAAATGACCAGAAACAGGGATGTAGCCATTAGGGGAACGCTGCATCCCAATTGTGCCGCCAGTGTAAACCACGTAAATAGATTTCTTCTGCATGTTAACGCCTCAATAAAAATACTCAGCCGGATTATAGGGAGTATATGGAATAAAAAAAGCCTGATGTAAGGATCAGGCTTTAAATTTGATGATATTGTCTGACGCTATTTCTAGCGGATATCTGCACAGTTCAGGCAGAACGTATAGATATTTTGAGGATCATTCATGCGGTTATAAAATACAGCTTGCTGTTTCATATCTTGCGCAACTTGGGCAATTGGAGCTGGCAGCATTGATTGTAGGGCATTTGGCAGCAGTGCTTGTGCTGATGAGGAAAACTCCAGCATGAGTTTTTCAGAGAATGAGAGTTCTGGTTGCATCCAATTCAATGATACTGTTTTGATACCAGCCAATTCAGCAGCTTTATTGACTGCGTCATCAAAGTCACCTAATTGATCGACCAGACCCTTCTTCTTGGCATCACTGCCACTCCAGACTCGACCCTGAGCGATTTCTTTAATTTCGTTCTGTGTCTTTTGGCGAGATTGTGCGACCAGTTCGATAAATTTATGATAGCCACTTTCAATAGACAGTTGCATGACATCAGAAAACATAGGGTTTATTCCTTTGGTTGCTGAAATGTCTGCCAGTGGATGCGTTGAAATACCGTCGGTATTTACACCAAGATAATTTAAGCCTTTTTCATAAGTATTGAGAACACCAAAAACACCGATAGAGCCTGTTAGCGTATTTTTGTCAGCGATGATGTAGTTAGCTGGGGTTGAAATCCAATAGCCCCCTGAGGCAGCAAGTCCTCCCATGGACACAACAATCGGTTTTTGATTTTCTTTAACAATATTACCTTCTTTATTTTTTACCGCTGTACCTTCACGGATAGCAGCAAGTTCACTGCGGATAAGTTCAGATGCACTGATACTGCCACCGGGGCTGTTCACGCGTAATACAATGGCTTTTATATTTGGATTCAGCCGTGCTTCACGAAGTTGTTCCGCTATGGTGTCACCGCCTGCTATGCCCTCGGATTGTCTGCCATCCATGATTGCACCTTCAGCAATAATTACGGCAATGTTGCTATTGCTTTGATCAGAATTTTTGATTGGCTGCTGTGCGATATAATCATAGAGGCTGATGTAATTGAAGTGTTTGTTTTTTTCATCCCAACCAAATTTGTTGCTTAGTTCTGTTTCAATGACATTTCGAGGTTTAATTTCGTCAACTAACTTATTTTTTGCAGCATACAGTGCACTATCTCCACCCGCTTGACGGAATTCTTCAATAAACTGGGTTGGTTCCGGCAGCACTTTATCGACAGGGATTTTTCTGTTAACTGCAATCGTATTGCGGTAATTGTTCCAAAGTTCATTCAGCCAAAGGCTATCTGCTTGACGTGCTTCTTCGGACATATTGTCCCGTGTCATTGGTTCTACCGCTGATTTATACGTGCCGACACGGAAAATATGGGTGGAAACTTTCAGACTGTCCAATAATGACTTGTAATACAGATGATTGGTTGAGAAACCATGGAGGGACACGGCTCCCTGTGGAGAAAGATACACTTTATTGGCATAGCTGGCTAAATAATATTGGGGTTGGCTATAGCTATCACTGATGGCGATAACAGTTTTACCTGCGGCCTTAAACTCGTTGATGGCCTTGCCAATATATTGCATGGAAGGTTGATCGGCACCGAGAAAATTATCCAGTTTTAATACCATACCAGTAATTTTAGCATCATGTTTTGCCCGTCGAATACTGTCAACAATGTCGAACAGAGACGTTTCCTGCGAGCTGCTACTGGATGCACCGATAAGATCCCGGCCAAGTTGATCTAATGGACTACGGGCGGAGACTTGGTCAACAACAATGCCAGACAGATCGACATATAAGGCTCCACGATAATCATCGCCAGATTTGGATTGTTGCTGATAAACCAGAACGCCAGTAGCCACTACAATAACTAATAGGATAAAAATCAGATTTGAAATAAGTTGGCGAGCGAAATTTAGCAGTTTCCAACTCCATTTAAATAATACTGCTATAAACTTCCATAAAGTACGCATGTCGTCTCCAGTTATAAGAGCAAATAGGGTTATCCTAATCAGCTAGTCCGTAAATGTCAGCCGGAAATCACAGGAATGACTGAAAAAATAGTTTCTGTACTTTCATTTAGTAACGAATAAACAGAGAATGTTGAGCCGTGACAGATTATCTTATACAGGAGAAAATTATGAATGCTTTGGAACTTTTGTTGAATCGTCGTTCAGCTTCACGTTTAACCACGCCCGCCCCCGAAGGAAATGAGCTGGAGTATATTCTGGCAGCAGGGATGAGAGCGCCAGATCATGGGGCATTGCGTCCTTGGCATTTTGTCGTCATGCAGGGCGAGGGTATTGATAAATTCAGTAAATTGTTGGAAAAATCGGCGATTGAGAATGCTTTAGGCCAAGAAGTTGAGGAAAAAGCGAGAAATGCACCTTATCGTGCACCTATGATTATCACTGTTATTGCCAAAGTTGTTGAGAATACGAAAATACCTGCATGGGAACAAGTCGTAGCGGCTGGCTGTGCGGTTCATGCCATGCAAATGGCGGCTGTGGCTCAAGGGTTTGGTGGAATATGGCGTTCAGGATCATGGACAGAAGATCCAGTTGTCAAAGCAGGTCTGGGATGTGGAGAGAATGATAAAATCGTCGGGTTCCTTTACTTGGGAACACCGGAACTCAAAGCACCGGCAAAAGTAGCACTACCAGATTTAACAAATTTTGTTAGTTACTTCTAAGTGGAGTCAGCTATGTCAACTGAAATCCGTCTGACTCAGTATAGCCATGGTGCTGGATGTGGCTGTAAAATTTCACCCAAAGTGTTGGAAACTATTCTGCACAGTGAGCAGGCAAAATTTTTCGACCCAAATCTACTGGTTGGAAACGAAACCCGTGATGATGCTGCCGTATACGATATCGGCAATGGTATTGGCATTATCAGTACTACGGATTTCTTCATGCCGATTGTCGATGATCCATTTGATTTTGGCCGCATTGCGGCCACTAATGCCATCAGTGATATCTATGCGATGGGGGGAAAGCCAATCATGGCGATTGCGATTTTGGGCTGGCCAATTGCTAAATTATCTCCAGAAATCGCGCAAAAAGTTATTGAAGGAGGCCGGGCCGTATGTAAAGAAGCTGGCATTTCTCTTGCTGGTGGGCACTCGATTGATGCACCTGAACCTATTTTTGGCTTGGCCGTGACGGGTATCATTAATATCGATCGTGTGAAACGCAATAGTCAGGCAAAAGCGGGAAGCATTTTGTTCCTGACTAAACCTTTAGGTATTGGGGTATTGACTACTGCTGAGAAGAAAGGACTCCTTCAACCTGGGCACCAAGGTATTGCGAAAGAAACGATGTGCCAGCTAAATAAGGCAGGTGCAGATTTCGCTGGTATTGATGGCGTTACAGCAATGACGGATGTCACGGGTTTTGGCTTACTCGGGCATCTGGGGGAAATCTGTAAAGGTTCCGGCGTTCAGGCAACGGTCAACTTTTCACAAGTCCCAAGATTGCCAGATGTTGATGACTATATTGAAAAAGGCTGCGTGCCCGGAGGAACAGGGCGCAACTTTGACAGTTATGGACACTTGATTGGGGAACTGACAGCACGTCAGCGCCATCTCTTGTGTGATCCACAAACTTCGGGTGGTTTATTGCTGGCAGTACTGCCAGATGCCGTGGAAGAGGCGAAGGCCATTGCACGAAGCCACAACATTGATTTGATTGCCATTGGTGAACTGACTGAACCACGCTCAGACAGGGCATTGATTGAAGTTATTGAATAAATTCCATGCGTCTTTTTATTGCAGAAAAACCTAGCCTCGCGCGAGCTATTGCAGATGTTTTGCCTAAACCCCATCGTCGGGGGGATGGGTTTATTGAATGCGGTAACAACCAATTTGTGACTTGGTGCGTAGGCCATCTATTGGAGCAGGCCGAGCCAGATACCTACGATAGCCGTTATGCGCGTTGGGTCTTGTCTGATTTACCGATCATTCCTGAAAAATGGCAGTTGAAGCCACGGGCTGCCGTGGCTAAACAGCTCAACACGATTAAATCTCTTCTGGAAAAAGCGGACGAAGTTATCCACGCAGGTGATCCTGATCGCGAAGGGCAATTACTGGTGGACGAAGTGCTGGATTTCCTGAGCCTTAGGGATGATAAAAAACAGAACGTCCAGCGCTGTCTGATTAATGACCTGAACCCCCAAGCGGTAATCAAGGCGATTGAACGTCTGAGGAGTAATCGGGAATTCATCCCCCTGTGTGTTTCTGCACTCGCCAGAGCCAGAGCCGACTGGCTCTATGGCATTAACATGACCCGTGCTTATACATTATTGGGACAGAATGCTGGCTATCAGGGGGTGTTATCTGTCGGACGTGTCCAGACACCGGTTTTGGGGTTGGTTGTTCGTCGTGACGAAGAAATAGAGCACTTTGTGCCGAAAGATTTCTTTGAAGTTAAGGCGCATATTGTTACACCAAACGAGGAACGATTTACGGCCTTATGGCAGCCTAGTGAGTCCTGCGTTGATTTTCAAGATGAAGAAGGGCGGCTCATACATCAGCCATTGGCAGAGCATGTAGTGGCTCGTATTACGGGACAGCCTGCTTATGTTACTGCCTATCAGGATAAGCGGGAATCAGAAACGGCACCGTTGCCATTTTCTCTTTCTTCCTTGCAGATTGAAGCGGCCAAGCGTTTTGGTTTAAGTGCTCAGAATGTACTGGATATCTGTCAGCGACTCTATGAAACCCATAAACTGATCACTTATCCGCGTTCTGATTGCCGTTATTTGCCTGAAGAGCATTTCGTCGGGCGTCATGCTGTCTTGAATGCCATTTCGATTCATTCTTCTGATTTACTTCCGCAGGATGCACTGGAGAGTGATAAGAAGAACCGTTGCTGGGATGATAAGAAAGTTGATGCGCACCACGCGATTGTTCCTACTGCTCGAAGCAGCCAAGTCAATTTGACAGAGAATGAAAGGCAAATTTATGGTTTGATTGCCAGACAGTATCTGATGCAGTTTTTACCAGATGCGGTATTCCGTAAATGCACGATTGAACTTGATATTGCGGGTGGCAAATTCATTGCTAAAGCGCGTTTTCTGGCCGAAGCAGGTTGGAGAACTCTTCTTGGCAACAAGGAGCGGGATGAGGAGAATGAAGGCACTCCATTGCCTGTTGTTGCCAAGGGGGATGAGCTTTTGTGTGAAAAAGGGGAAGTGGTGGAAAGGCAGACTCAACCGCCGCGCCCTTTTAGCGATGCGACTTTACTATCCGCTATGACAGGTATTGCACGATTTGTACAGGATAAATCACTGAAGAAGGTGCTACGTGCGACGGATGGATTAGGTACAGAGGCAACAAGGGCCGGTATTATTGAACTGCTGTTCAAGCGAGAATTCTTGTACAAAAAAGGGCGTAATATTCATGCTACGCCTGCTGGACGAGCACTTATTCATGTATTGCCGGATATGGCTGTATTACCGGATATGACTGCACATTGGGAATCCAGATTAACGCAAATCAGTGAAAAACAGTTTCGTTATCAGGATTTTATGCTGCCCCTTCAGGAAACGTTACAGCAGTTAATTTGGCAGGCGAAGCAGTATCGAAACTTGAAAGCTTTTAGGGACTTGCCTCTTGTTCCTATGAAAGGCAAAAAAGGGAAAACAAAACAGGTAAAAAAGGGCAAAGAAAAAGCGAATAAAACGGAATAAGAGTAACTGAAATGATAACACAGCACCGTCATTGAAGGTGCTGTGTTTCATGTTTGAAAATTATATTTCAAACTCTGCCCAGACCGGTGCATGGTCAGATGGTTTTTCCATGCTGCGGATAGCGTAATCTATGCCAGAAGAGAGGCACCGTTCTGCCAATGGGCGGCTGGCAAGCAGCAAATCAATGCGCAGCCCTCGATTATCATCAAACCCCTTTGAGCGATAGTCAAACCAAGAGAATTGGTCGCTGGCTTCTGGATGCTGTGCCCGGAATGTATCGATTAAGCCCCAGTCTTTAAGACGGCCCATCCATTCTCTTTCTTCCGGTAAAAAAGAACACTTCCCCGTTTTTAACCAGCGTTTCTGATTATTTTCTCCGATCCCAATATCGAGATCAGTTGGGCTGATATTCATATCACCCATAATGAGAATATGTGAATCTGGAGATTGGTTTTTTTCCAGATAGCGATTCAGATCCTGATAAAACTTCTCTTTTGCTGGAAATTTAACCGTATGTTCACGGCTTTCGCCTTGAGGAAAGTAACCGTTGATTACGGTCAATAATCCTTGCGGCGTTTCGATATCAGCCATGATGATGCGCCGCTGTGCTTCACCATCATCAGTAGGAAAGCCTTTACGAACAGCAACGGGTTGCTGACGGGTGAGCAGGGCAACACCGTAGTGGGATTTCTGGCCGTGATAGAAGATATGGTAACCAAGCTTGCTAACTTCTTCTAAAGGAAACATTTCATCATGAACTTTTGTTTCCTGCAATCCGATAACATCTGGTTGGTGCTGTTCAACGATGGCAGCAAGTTGGTGAGGACGCGCCCGCAGGCCATTAATATTGAATGAGACAAATTTCATATCGTTATAATCACCTTTAGAATAAGCTGTTTTTCAATGTTAACAGATATAAATAAGAATGTAACTATTTATTAAATAATAATTTTTAGCTGATTACTTAGATATCTCGCTATTTTACTCCTATATGTCATACTATACTGAATATAATACTCTCATTACCTGAAATTTTGAGTGAGTAATCGTTTTTAAATAATGAAAACCACAGAATTAATAAATGGTAAATTAATGGATAAATAACGGTCTGTTAGTTATAATGAGTTATATTCAACATTTGATATTATAATTTTTGCAAGGATTTTTATTTTCGAAATTTATTTTGTGTCACGCATTACAAAAAATAATTAATGAAAAAGTAGAAGAGTTAATCAATCTCTGATAGAAAATTAAACGTGTAGGTCATGCTTATATTTATTAATGGCTTACAATCACGGTGGAATATTCATCATGATATAGATGAATAATATAGTTCATCTAAACCGCATTATTGCATCAGGGACTGGTATTTTTATATAAATGCCATTTGAAAAACATTTGTTTTTATTGTACAAAATTATACCTTCATAATATCAAGTTTGATTTAGCGGTTACCTGATGAGAAGGCCATTTCAAGGAAATTATTTTAGCCACAAGTTACATAGGAACGGTGAATTATGTTTTTTTCTCGTAAATTAGAAGCATTCATGGCGGTGGTGGAAATGGGTTCTTTAAGCAAAGCGGCAAGAGTGATGAACCGTACGACTCCCCCAGTCGCTAAATCAATTAAAGACTTCGAAGCGACGTTAGGAAAGCGCTTATTTAAAAGGGAGAAGTTTGGGATGATTCTGACCAAAGACGGAGTGGAGCTATATAATGACCTAAAAGAACTCTATTTGAAAGAGAAAGAAATTACAAAGAAACACATCAGCGGGAGTATTTGTAATGTTGTAAATATATACCATGATTGGGGTAAGAAAAAGCATCTAATTTCGCTTTATAAAGCAGCAGACAGAAATAATGCTCAGGTTAATATATTACGCTTCAGTTATGATAACATCGATGAAATAGTTGATTATGAGGGCAATACGATAATTTTAAGTTCAGAAAAAGTACTTAGTGATCGATTCAGCCTTGTCCGAAAAATTGAAGGTCCAAATTTAGGGATCTGCTGCCGTAAAGAATTATTGGATGAGGTTCATGGCGACTTTACTCAATTGCTGAAAAAGAGAACATGGTTATGTGATCCAGTACTCTATAAAGGTAATTTGATAAAGAACTTAGAAGAAGAGATGATAAGAAATGGAGAGAAAGTCAATATACGGCAAATGGATAGTATCGAGTGCTGTCTTAATTTTATTCAGTCAACAGATTATATCTTTATTACAGATTCCCACTCTGGTGCATTGGAAGAGGGAGAAAGCTTAGGCTTCATTCCAATATCACGAACTGATGCAGTTAATCAGTGTTATGTCTACAAATCAAAATCTCATTCAAGCGTGTTAAATCGCTTTATAGACTCTGTCAGCGATATGGAGTAATCAGATTGCATAAGCGGAGCGAAATGCCATACCCCAGCTCCGCTCTTGGTGCTTATTCAAACACGCTAATTTTGTAATATTCATCTGCTCTTTGAGCGAATTACTTGTTCTTTCCCCATGCGGACACCTGTTGATTGTGGCAGTTGATGAAAGTAACAGAACATCTATTTGATGGTGTGGGGGAAGGATAATTCGTCACTTCTTTCCCCTTCCTACGGATCATCGAAGGTTTTTGTCTTTTTCAAGATGGTAATTTATTGACTTTTGGATTTGTTTGAAATTAAGAATATTTCTTTGATGGTGGTGGGGGAAGGATTCGAACCTTCGAAGTCTGTGACGGCAGATTTACAGTCTGCTCCCTTTGGCCGCTCGGGAACCCCACCAAATTTTTAAATTGCATGCTATCGTTGACAGCGGACGGCATAATATCAGATAAGCCGCCGCTGTAAAGTAGATAATTGAAAATAAAGTATCAAATGCTGTTTTTTTAAACTTGATGCTCAAATCCCGTTCCATCAGGTCAGATCATCAACAGTAATTAGCGCCTGACAGCCAAAAAATACTTTATCTTTTATCAAAGAATGACAGTACGATTACCATACACAAAAACCCGCTGAGAAAAGACCCAGTGCAATGCCTGACTCAGGACATTTTTTTCAACATCCAATCCTGCGCGCTTCATCTCCTCGGCAGTATAGGTATGATCCACATTTATCACATCCTGTGTGATGATTGGGCCTTCATCCAAGTTATCATTCACATAATGTGCAGTCGCACCTATTATTTTGACGCCACGCTCATAAGCCTGATGATAGGGGCGGGCACCAATAAAAGCAGGCAAGAATGAATGATGAATGTTGATGATTTGGTTCGGATAATGCTGAACAAATGCCGGCGTCAAGACACGCATATACTTAGCGAGTACAACATAATCGGGTTTATATTGATCGATTTGAGCCATCAATGCTTCGTCATGTTGTTCTCGGGTTAAACCATCATGACTAATGTAGTGGAACGGAATATCAAATTGCTCAACCAAATGTTGCAGGATCGTATGGTTGCCAATAACGGCAGCAATTTCGACATCCAATCCACCATAAGCGCTTTTCACCAAGATGTCACCAATACAATGAGCTTCTTTTGTCACCATGATAACAATACGGCGACGACCCGCTGTATTTAATTCACGGTTTGAACCCGCAGGCAAGGCATCATCCAGATCGGCTAGAAATGTTTCATCATTGAAAATACCTTCCAGCTCTGTGCGCATAAAAAAACGGCCAGTACGATGATCTACAAATTCATTATTTTGAACAATATTCAATTGATGCTTGTAGCAAATGTTCGTGATCTTTGCGATTAATCCTTTGGCATCAGGACATATTGTACGCAAGATTTTTTTTTGTATGTTTGCGTTTTGCATAGATTACATGATCCTTAAATGTTCTTCACTGTGTGTGAGTTGTTGTGTTTGATATTTGGATATTGATCTAGCCACAGCACTTTTTGTATTTTTTGCCTGAACCACATGGACAAGGGCTATTACGGCCTGTTTGGGGACGTATGCCATCTAAATAAAACCAATGCTGGTCAATGCGCAAAAAACGGGAGCGCTCATGAATCAGTTGCCTATCTTGCTTTCCTTGCTCAATAAAGCAGGCTGAAAATTCGACATAAGATTCGTTATTATGTTGCCCTTCATCTGTCCCAATAACATTTAGACCTAGCCACTGCACATCCGCAAAACTCTGTTCTATTTCAGAACGCCAGCTTTCAGCTTGACAATCTGGGTGCCAGGTCGCGATGAGATAATCTGCATTTTTTGTTGCATAAGCACTATATCTGGAACGCATCAAAGATTCGGCATCTGGAGCGGAGTGGTGATTTTCAAGATAGGGGCCGCAGCAATGTACGAAAAGTGAGTCGCTGCCACAAGGGCATATTTTTGTCAAAATAACTCCGGTTGTTTAAGTAGTTGCTGTTAATATGACCGATACTGCAAAGATATGTAAGAGTACAAATAGTAATGACCTATTGGACTATCATTGGCTGATGATACCCGAATATGGGTAATAGCCGCAATGCTTGGTAAGGGGCTACTGTTGTGGAAAAGGTATTGCAGGGTAAGAGGATATTAGTTGTAGAGGATGAACCCGTTTTTTGCTCCTTATTAACAGATTACCTAAACTCTCTGGGTGCGATAACGATGTGTGCATCAAATGGAAAAATGGCATTACAGACGGTTGATAGAGAGATAAAACCTGAACTCATTTTCTGCGATTTAAGCATGCCTATTATGGGTGGCATTGAATTTATGGGCCATATGGCGATGAAGGGGTTGACTATTCCCATCATTATTGTTTCAGCAACAAATAAGATGACGGAGATAGATGATGCGCTGCGCCTTGGAGCTAAAGACATTCTGTTAAAGCCGATAGCCAATCTCAATGAGGTAAAGAAAATGGCTTTGGATTATTTACATCCGAAGGTATTTATGTCTGATGCGATAGAGCAAAACCGCCTGATTCAGGAACTGTCGAGACTAAAACAAAATACGGAATCAGTCTGGTGTTTATTAAAACAACTACAGCCACCTGTCTCCCAAATTATTGCTAACTGTAGGGTAAATTACCGCTTATTAAATACAGTAGGTAAAATGGGTTTGGTTTTTGACATCACAGCACTTTCTGATAATGAAATGATTTTCTATTGTCTGGATATTGGCCGTTCGAAAGATAATGGTGCTGTATCTGCCCTGCTATTGAGAGTGGTTTTCAATAATTTATTGAAAAAACGAAAGTTTCATAAAAAAAGTGGTCTGCCAGATATGCAAGAGATCATGAACTGGGTGAACCAGATATTAAATGATACGGAGATTTCGGAACCACTTCCATTATTATTGGGCTATTACAATACGCATAATAAAACCATCTTAATGTCATCAGCAGGATTAAGTGCGCGTATTCAATCTGGTAATCATCAACAGCAGCTGGGTAGCGGGATTCCTCTTGGTACGTTGAAGATAATTCATTCACATCAGGTATGTGAACATAGTTCTCTTTGGCAATGCCGCATATGGAATAACAAAAATCAAATAAAACTGATGTTTTCTCCACCATTTTATCAGTGATCCTATAACATTTATGCATCATTCTCAGGCGATATTAAACATTGAATTATGGGAATGTAATTAAACGCCAGCGTGCTGTATATCTAGCTGAGTTAGCTGGTATACTTGAGCGCATCATTTTTTACGTCTGTTTTACGCGGGCGATTTTCTTCACACATACGTTTTTTCAGAAAGTTAGTGTTATTGTTTAAGCTGCAAAAGGAGTTTTTTCAGCGACAACAAAGCCGTAGGAGACAATGTAATGTCAGTTATAAACAAAAAGGTAAAAAAAGCTGTTATTCCTGTTGCTGGTTTGGGAACAAGGATGTTACCGGCTACTAAAGCCATTCCTAAAGAAATGCTCCCGCTGGTTGATAAACCACTTATTCAGTATGTCGTTAATGAATGTATTAAGGCGGGTATTAATGAAATTATTCTGGTTACGCATTCATCCAAAAACTCTATAGAAAACCATTTTGATACCAGTTTTGAGCTGGAAGCGATCCTTGAAAGAAGGGTCAAGCGTCAGTTGCTAGATGAAGTACAGTCGATTTGCCCAAATCATGTGACAATTATGCAAACCCGTCAGGGGATCGCAAAAGGATTGGGCCATGCGGTGTTATGTGCTAAGCCCCTGATTGGTGATGAACCATTTGCTGTCATTCTGCCAGATGTCATTTTGGATGAATACAGTACAGATCTGTCGAAATATAATTTGAGTGAAATGTTGTCACGCTTTAATAGCAGTGGAGCGAGCCAGATTTTGGTCGAACCCGTTCCTTTGGAAAGCGTCGCAAATTATGGCGTTGTTGATTGCCTTGGCGAAAATTTGCAACCCGGTGACAGCAAACCTATTGTTCGTGTCGTTGAAAAACCCAAGCCGGAAGAAGCCCCATCGAATCTTTCCATCGTTGGTCGCTATGTGTTGTCTGAAAAAATCTGGCCATTATTGGCGAAGACTGCACCTGGTGCAGGAGATGAAATTCAGCTGACAGATGCCATTGCTATGCTGATGGAAAAAGAACCCGTTGAAGCTTATCACTTACAAGGCCGCAGTCATGATTGTGGTAATAAATTGGGTTATATGCAGGCATTCGTCGAATATGGTATGAAGCATAAGGACTTAGGTACAGCATTCAAGGATTGGATCATGACATTGCAGAATCAGATCGAAAAATAATCTATTGGTAATTTAAGGTGTGATATGAAAGTTACTGTATTTGGTATTGGCTACGTGGGCTTGGTTCAAGCAACTGTATTTGCCGAAGTCGGGCATGATGTACTTTGTGTTGATGTTGATGCAAAAAAAGTCGAAAACCTGAAAAATGGCCAGATCCCTATTTTTGAGCCAGGTTTAGTGCCGCTTGTGAAGAAAAATTATATGGAAGGGCGCCTGAATTTTACAACGGATGCTAAAGCCGGTGTTGCACATGGCAAATTACAGTTTATTGCAGTAGGAACGCCTCCTGATGAAGATGGATCAGCAGATCTCCAATATGTCACTGCCGTAGCCCGTACCATTGCAGAAAACATGGATGGCTACAAAGTCGTTGTTGATAAATCAACGGTACCTGTGGGTACGGCTGATAAAGTCAGAGCAGTTATGCAAACGGCACTAACTCAACGCAGCGCAGATTTTCCATTTGATGTTGTCTCCAACCCTGAATTTTTGAAGGAAGGAGCAGCGATTTCTGACTGTATGCGGCCTGAGCGTATTATTATTGGCTGTGATAATGACAATGTGATTGATGTGATGCGTGAACTGTATGAGCCATTTAATCGTAATCATGATCGTATGATTGTCATGGACATCCGCAGTGCAGAGTTGACTAAATACGCAGCTAACTGCATGTTGGCAACTAAGATCAGTTTCATGAATGAAATTGCAAACTTGGCAGAAATGTTAGGGGCTGATATTGAGCATGTACGTCAGGGAATAGGTTCTGATTCGCGTATTGGCTATCATTTCATTTATCCAGGATGCGGATATGGCGGCTCATGTTTCCCGAAAGATGTTCAGGCATTAATACGGACTTCCGAGCAAATTGGATATACACCTAAAATACTTCAGGCAGTGGAACTGGTTAACGAAAAACAAAAGAGTAAGCTGCCTACTTTTGTTAAACGCCATTTTGGTGATGATTTATCAGGTAAAACATTCGCAATTTGGGGATTATCATTTAAACCTAATACGGATGATATGCGTGAGGCATCAAGTCGCGTATTAATGGAAGCATTGTGGGAAAGCGGTGCTAAAGTGCAGGCATATGATCCAGAAGCCATGCAGGAAGCTCAGCGTATTTATGGCCAACGTGATGATCTTTCTTTGATGGGAACAAAAGAAGCGGCATTAAAAGGTGCGGATGCTTTGATTATCTGTACGGAATGGCAGAACTTCAGAGCGCCTGATTTCGATATAATGAAGGACTCAATGAAGTCGTCAATAATTTTTGATGGGCGCAATCTTTATGATCCAGAACGACTGCAATCGCGTGGATTCACTTACTATGGCATTGGTCGTGGCGCCTCTATCAATCCCGTTATTTGAGTTATGATATGAAATTTTTAGTGACAGGTTCTGCTGGTTTTATTGGTTTTCATGTTAGCCAGCGATTATTGGATATGGGGCATGAAGTTGTTGGTATCGATAACATCAATGATTATTATGATGTTAATTTGAAGCAGGCGAGATTAAATTTATTACTCCCTCATCCGCGTTTTCAATTTGAAAAATTAGATCTGGCCGACAGAATTGCAATCTCGGAATTGTTTGCTGAACACCAATTTCAGCGAGTCATCCATTTGGGCGCTCAGCCGGGTGTTCGTTATTCAATACAAAACCCAATGGCATATATTGACGCCAATATCGTTGGTCATATCAATATTCTTGAAGGGTGTCGTCATAATCGTGTTGAACACTTATTATATGCATCTTCAAGTTCAGTGTATGGATTAAATAAAAAGCAACCGTTTTCCACCAATGATTCGGTTGATCATCCTGTTTCTTTATATGCGGCGACGAAAAAAGCTGATGAGTTAATGTCTCACAGCTATTCGCATCTCTATCAACTACCAACAACGGGATTGCGTTTTTTCACTGTATACGGGCCGTGGGGACGCCCTGATATGGCTTTATTTAAGTTCACTAAAGCCATGTTAGAGGGCCAGTCAATTGATGTTTATAATCATGGTAATATGGTGAGGGATTTCACATATATTGATGATATTGTCGAATCTATAATCAGATTGCAAGATATCATTCCTACTCCTAATAAAGACTGGTCAGTTGAAGATGGGTCGATATCTTCCAGTTCTGCTCCGTATCGTATTTACAATATTGGTAACGGTCAGCCGACAAAATTGGGTGATTTTATTGAAGCTATTGAAGCGTCATTAGGGATTAACGCCAAGAAGAACTTTATGGAAATTCAGGATGGCGATGTGTTATCAACTTGTGCGGACTCCAGCACACTTTATGATAAGATCGGCTTTTCACCTGATACCCCAGTGAAGGAAGGGGTGAAACGGTTTGTCGATTGGTATTTGGATTTTTACCAGAAATCGGAACAATGAAAAGGCAGTAAAAAGGAGCGGTTCGCTCCTTTTTTATAATTCTATGTTAATAAAAAACTAAGTTAGTGTTAAATTTGTTTTTAGCACATCGTGAATATGCAGGCGATTTGGCCGTTAATATAACCCTCTGTGCTCTTACATCAGCCAATAAATAACTTAGTTAGATATATTAATCATAAAACAAAAATACCCTTGAGAGGGTATTTTTGTTATTAAGTTTACAAAAAAACTGATTAGATCAAGAAATCGTCCAGCTTTTTGCCTTCTTCATCAATTGCTTTTTTGATTACAGCTGGTGTACGGCCTTGGCCAGTCCAAGTTTTAGTTTCACCTTCGTCAAAGTATGAATATTTGGCTGGACGTGTAGCACGCTTAGATTTGCTAGTGGCTTTACCGCTTAAAGCATCTACTAAATCGCTTAATTCAATGCCGTCTTTCTCCAGCATTTCACGGTATTCTTGAAGCTTACGGCTGCGCTCTTCTATTTGTGCGCGAGCTTGGCTATCTTCGTCACGACGTTCTTCAACAACAATCGTTAGTTTTTCCAGCATTTCTTCTAAGGTAGTAAGTTCACATTCTCTTGCTTGTGCGCGCAAGGTACGGATGTTATTTAAGGATTTTAAATTTTCGCTCATTGTCCTGGTCTCAAATTATAATGATGATGATGGCTGATGTACGGATAATAATAGAATGCTATTTTATTTTCTGCAATAGCGAATTTACTTTCTCAGGCTAAAACATATCATTTTAAAATGCAATTCTTTTAGCAATCGATATATTGCGTTTTAATCCTGCTATTGGGTTTATCATTTCTCAATAACCGTTTGAGGTAGATTACTACAAAGCTGAGTGGGAGATAAACTTCTACGTATAAAACTAATTTATAGTCAATCCGTAAGGAATGTTAACTGTTCTTCTCAAAATAAGGTGAAAGACAAGGATGAGATGAAAGTTTTTTTGTGGGTAATCCATTAGTTATGATTATAGTGATTGAATTGAACAAAAGTAAACCACTTTGATTATTAATATGCAAAGAATGGAAGGGAAAATAACTATTTCTTTTTGATGTTAAATTCGTTCGTTTATCATGCCGAATGTGCTTATGGAGTTGATTTTATATGCACAAATGTGATGATTATCATGAAAATAATCTTTTCTTATTTGTTCTAATTTCTTTCTGCTAGGTCGCATTTGTCAATAACCGGGGATAATTTCAGGCGGAATTTGTGGTAAACTTGCGGGGATATATCACCTGATTAAATTTGACAAAAGGATGGACGGGCCAATGGCTCAGCTTTATTTTTATCATTCTGCTATGAATGCAGGGAAATCAACTTCTTTATTGCAGTCTTCCTATAACTATAACGAAAGGGGAATGAGAACGCTGATTTTTACAGCAGAAATCGATACTCGATTTGGTAAAGGAAGGGTCAGCTCCCGTATTGGTCTATCTGCAGATGCCTTATTGTTTTCACCGGAGATAAATATTGCTGAACTCATCAGGCGTGAAAACGAGGTGGAAAAAGTCCATTGTGTCTTGATTGATGAATGTCAGTTTTTAACGAAAGAGCACGTCGAACAGCTGTGCGAAATTGTTGATTATGACGATATCCCTGTCCTTTGTTACGGATTACGAACCGATTTTCAAGGTGAATTATTCAGTGGAAGCCAATATCTTCTCGCTTGGTCAGATAAATTGGTTGAACTGAAAACCATTTGTCATTGTGGAAGAAAAGCCAGCCGTGTACTGCGTTTTGGCAGCGATGGAAACGTTGTTTATGATGGTGCACAGGTTGATATTGGAGGCAATGAAAAATACGTCTCCGTGTGTCGTAGGCACTATACTGACGTTATTCGTGAAGCTCAGACAAAAAAAATTCCATGAACCTGGCGTCTTTATGTTTGCATTATCATGAAGCCAGAAAATGAAATAATAAAAAGGCGCAGAGGATGGTCTCTGCACCTTTTAAATTACATCACATCATCATTGACTACTGTTTTTTATTATTTTTTCTGCTTGGTTTTTCTGCCTCCTGAGATATGGCATATTCTGTGAATTCACGACCATAGAAAGAATCCAGCATCAATTGCTTCAACTCAGAAATTAGTGGATAACGCGGGTTGGCGCCTGTGCATTGATCATCAAAAGCGTCTTCTGCGAGTTTATCGATTTTCGCCAGAAAATCGGTTTCCTGAACGCCTGTTTCACGAATTGATACTGGAATACCTAACTGAGATTTTAGCTCTTCCAGCCAAGCCAGTAATTTTTCAATCTTGGCGGCAGTGCGATCCCCTGATGCCGTCAACCCCAGATGTTCTGCAATTTCAGCATAGCGGCGTCGTGCCTGTGGACGATCATATTGACTGAATGCAGTTTGTTTTGTTGGGTTGTCGTTAGCGTTGTAGCGAATAACGTTACAGATCAACAACGCATTCGCCAATCCATGTGGGATATGGAACTCAGAACCCAACTTATGAGCCATGGAATGACAGACTCCCAGAAAAGCATTAGCAAAGGCTATTCCGGCAATGGTTGCTGCATTATGGACGCGTTCGCGGGCAACTGGATTTTTAGCGCCTTCATGGTAACTGGCAGGCAGAAAATCCTTCAGTAGCTTCAGCGCTTGCAATGCTTGACCATCAGAATATTCATTAGCCAAAACAGAAACATAAGCTTCGAGTGCATGGGTAACGGCATCCAATCCACCAAAGGCACACAGTGACTTTGGCATATCCATGACAAGGTTTGCATCGACAATCGCCATATCAGGTGTTAATGCATAGTCTGCCAATGGATATTTCTGTCCAGTGATATCATCGGTAACAACCGCAAAAGGTGTTACTTCTGAACCTGTTCCAGAGGTGGTTGTAATAGCTACCATTTTTGCTTTCACGCCCATTTTGGGGAATTTATAGATGCGTTTGCGGATATCCATAAAACGCAGTGCCAATTCTTCAAAGTGAGTTTCTGGATGCTCATACATAACCCACATAATTTTGGCTGCATCCATAGGTGAACCCCCTCCGAGGGCAATGATGACATCAGGTTTAAACAGATGCATTTGTTCGGCGCCCTTGCGGACGATGCCTAAAGTCGGATCGGCTTCAACTTCGAAGAAAACTTCGGTTTCTATTCCGTGAGATTTCAATACGTTGATAACTTGATCGGTGTAGCCGTTATTAAACAAGAAACGGTCTGTCACGATGAAGGCACGTTTTGCGCCATCTGTAGCAACTTCTTCCAGTGCTACGGGCAGGGAGCCACGGCGAAAATAGATTGATTTGGGAAGTTTATGCCACAACATATTCTCGGCTCTTTTGGCGACAGTTTTCGTATTGATCAGGTGTTTTGGCCCCACGTTTTCGGAAATGGAGTTTCCTCCCCAAGAGCCACAACCTAGTGTTAGAGAAGGGGAGAGTTTGAAATTGTAAAGATCGCCGATTCCACCCTGAGATGCCGGTGTATTTATCAGAATGCGGGCAGTCTTCATCTTGTCGCCGAAATATTTGATACGTTCGGCTTGATTATCCTGATCAGTATAGAGAGAGGAGGTGTGACCAATGCCACCCATTTCAACCAGTTTTTCTGCTTTTTCAACGGCATCTTCAAAGTTTTTACCACGGTACATAGCAAGCAGTGGCGAAAGTTTTTCATGGGCAAAAGGTTCTGTTTCGTCCACCAGAGTGACTTCACCGATAAGAATTTTAGTTTCTTCAGGAACGCAAATACCTGCCATTTCAGCAATCTTGGTTGCAGGTTGACCGACAATGGCAGCATTCAGACTGCCATTTTTCAAAATGATATCTTGAACGGCTTCAAGCTCCTCTCCTTGCAGGAGATAACCACCGTGGGTCGAGAAACGTTTACGGACTTGATCATAAACGCTATCGACGACAATCACAGATTGCTCAGAAGCACAAATGACGCCGTTATCGAAAGTTTTGGACATTAGAATCGATGCTACGGCACGTTTGATATCCGCAGATTCATCGATCACCACTGGCGTATTACCCGCACCAACACCAATTGCGGGCTTGCCTGAGCTATAGGCTGCTTTTACCATGCCGGGCCCACCCGTTGCCAAAATAAGATTAATATTAGGGTGATGCATTAAAGCATTGGATAGCTCAACAGAAGGTTCATCTATCCAACCGATGATATCTTTTGGCGCCCCGGCTGCAACAGCAGCTTGAAGAACGATTTCTGCCGCCCTATTGGTTGCTTTTTTGGCGCGTGGATGAGGTGAAAAAATAATACCATTACGGGTTTTCAGACTGATAAGTGCCTTGAAAATCGCGGTTGATGTTGGATTTGTGGTTGGAACAATACCGCAAATCAAGCCAATAGGTTCAGCGATGGTTATCGTACCGAAAGTATTATCTTCAGATAAAATCCCACAGGTTTTATCATCTTTATAGGCGTTATAAATATATTCAGAAGCGAAGTGATTTTTGATCACTTTATCTTCCACAATACCCATACCAGATTCAGCTACAGCTAACTTTGCCAATGGAATACGGGCATCTGCTGCCGCGAGAGCAGCCGCACGGAAAATTCGGTCAATTTGTTCTTGGGAAAAATGGGCAAATTCTCTCTGGGCTTTTTTTACACGAGCAACTAATTCATTGAGTTCGGCAATCTGAGTTACAGCCATAAAATTACTCCTGATAAACGTTAAATTTTTTAAGGAAATTAGCTGTGAGATTATTCATTTATTAAACAATATAGCGAGATTCATCGTTCGAAATTCAATCATGAACACCGCTAATTACCTTAAAAAATTATCTAAATTAATGAGTTGATATATTAATTATGCACCTTGCCTGATATTTAATGTTGAGCACAGCTTATCACTTGCTAGCTTTTTTTTAGTGATTTAGATCACTAAAATATTAGCTGATTCCATTCAGCTAATATTCCTTTGAGAATAATTATCAATTGAAAGGTGAGTGTGAATTTAAATATCTATTTAACTTTAATGGCACAATTGATTAACTAAATCTTTATAGTATGTCTTACGTAGGACGTTGCTTTGATTGAATCAGAACGCTGGGTTTATTGATTTAACGTAACGAAAAAATATTTCTTTTACGGTATTTTCTTAAGTGTTGTTAAAAGTTTTGTTTATTTATATAAAGAGAGGTTATGTGTGAGCGAATCATTGCTGGGTTTTTCTGGGTATATTAAATTTTTGATGGGGTTGTTTGCCTTGGTGAACCCCATCGGAATTTTACCTGTCTTCATTAGTATGACGAATTATCAGACCCCAGCGGGGAGCAATAAAACAAACCTTATCGCAAATTTATCTGTTGCCATTATTTTGTGTATTTCATTGCTGATAGGTGATTCTATCCTGCAGATGTTTGGCATTTCTATCGATTCATTTCGTATTGCAGGTGGGGTGTTGATAGTGACAATTGCGATGTCAATGATTAACGGCAAACTGGGTGAGGATAAACAAAATAAGCAGGAAAAATCAGAAACAGCGGTTAGGGTAAGTATTGCGGTTGTTCCATTGGCATTGCCTCTTATGGCAGGGCCGGGAGCTATCAGTTCCTGTATTGTATGGAGTGCACGTTATCAAGGATGGCAAAATTATTTGGGACTTGCATTAACCTGCCTGCTATTTACGTTTTGTTGCTGGTTATTATTTCGTTCAGCGACCTTACTGGTCAAATTTTTGGGGCAAACAGGTATTAATGTGATTACCCGAATTATGGGGCTATTGTTAATGTCGCTGGGAATTGAGCTTATTGTTACGGGAACAAAAGCCGTGTTTCCTGGATTACTGTGATATTGCACAGGTAATGATAACGTTTGTACTGATTTAGAAAGTTAATATAAAAAATAGAAACTTTTTACTGAAATAGGTAATGAATTAACCAAAAATGAGTTAATAAACAACCAATGAGAAGCATGATTAATCAATGGCGTCGTTTCTGCATCATTTTTTAAAAACAATTATTTATATTTTATTCCTTTCTTATCGGCTATTGCTGCAAAATCATACTGTAATTTTCTACACTATTTTCTTTCCATTATTCCACTAACGGGTGTCTTGATTCTCTATTTTGTGATGGATGTGGACTTTTACTCTGTGATGATTGCATTTTGTTAAAATAATGTTTATTTTCTTTTTTGGTAGAATTGTGTGGATCCAAGACGATAAAAATAAAAATAAAATCAATGATTATCAATTAGTTGTATTTGTTTCGTGAATGTATTTTGCACGAAAATGGCAAGTTACTTTAACTATTTAATAAACCATTTATAAAAATATTATAACAATTATTATTCGAATGTGGATTTTTAATAGACGAATTACCATTTATTAACAAAATGAGTAAGATGTTGGGATTGGTCAATTAAAAAACAATTAATTTACTGTTGATAACTTGGAGCGGAAAATGAGGAAAACACCATCAAAGTTGAGTCAGTTAATATCGACTATTGCTTTATTATCGTTTCCTGTAGCGCAGGGAATGGCTGCAACTGTTCCTCCAGGAGTGGCATTGGCTGAAAAGCAGGAAGTGACCGTTAATAATGGTGTTGAAGTCGCTTCACTTGATCCTCATAAGGTCGAGGGTGCACCTGAGACGGCAATTATTCGCAATCTACTGGAAGGATTGGTTACGACAGGGCCTGATGGTGAGACTGTACCCGGGGTAGCAGAAAAGTGGGAAAATCAAGATTATAAGGTATGGACGTTTTATTTACGTGATAATGCCAAATGGAGTGATGGTAAGCCAGTAACAGCCCATGATTTTGTCTATAGCTGGCGTCGCCTTGCTGATCCTAAAGTGGGGTCACCTTATACCAGTTATCTGCAATATACTTATGTCCAGAATGCTGAGGATATCTTAAAAGGGAAAAAATCGCCTGATCAATTAGGCGTCAAAGCGCTGGATGATCACCGTTTTCAAGTGACTCTCAGCCATCCGGTTCCCTATCTGGTAGACATGTTGAGCCACACAGCAATGAAACCCGTCAGGCAAGATGTGGTTGAGGCATTCGATAAAAAATGGACGTTACCAGAAAATTATATTGGCAATGGGGCTTATGTACTGAAAGATTGGGTTGTCAACGAACGCATCGTCTTAATACGTAACCCGCAATATTGGAATAATAAAGAAACCATCATTGAAAAAGGCACCTTCCTGCCCATCGTCTCAGAAGTCAGTGATATTAACCGTTACCGCAGTGGTGAAATAGACATTACCAACAGTGCTATTACGCCTTATCTGTACCAAAAGATGAAGCGGGATATTCCAGACCAACTACAAGTTTCACCTTTCCTGTGCACGTTCTACTATGAAATCAATAACAGAAATCCACTGTTCAAAGATAAACGGGTGCGTGAAGCGATTAAATTGAGCCTTGACAGAAATATTATCGCTGAAAGGATTATGGGGCAGGGACAGATTCCGGCTTATGGCTTCACCCCTATTTACATTGGTGATGGTAGCTTTACTACCAGCCCAGAATGGGCAAGCTGGACTCAAAAACAACGTAACCAACGGGCAAAGGATCTATTGAAAGAAGTCGGTTTTGATGCCCGTAATCCTCTCAAATTCACTTTGTTGTACAACACGTCAGATCAAAACAAACAACAAGCTATTGCCGCAGCATCAATGTGGCAGAAGAACATTGGTGCACAAGTGACGTTGCAGAATCAAGAATGGAAAACCTCACTGGAGAGCCGCCATCAAGGAAATTATGATGTGGCAAGGGCAACATGGTGCGGTGATTATAACGAACCTTCTTCCTTCCTGAATATTTTGTTGTCCGATAGCAGTAACAATACAGGCTTCTATCAAAGTGCTGCCTTTGATAACTATCTTAGTCAGGCTCTGGCCGCGAAAGATGAAGCCGCACGTAAAGTATTTTACCAGCAGGCCGAAGCTCAGCTTGATAAAGACTCAGGTCTGATACCGGTTTATTACCGTGTCAGTGTGCGTCTGATTCGCCCGACGGTGGGGGGGCTGACAGGGAAAGATCCCCTTGATTATATCGATTTTAAGAATCTCTATATTAGAAAAGTGAATAACTGATCGTTATTGCAAAGGATTGTCTTACTACAAACAAAATCGTTCCTTTTGGATACGGAAAACAACCATTCCAAAAAGTGGATATGGCTTTTAAAAGTCGGATGATATCAATTGGAGTAATAATAAGATGATAAACACAACAAAGAAAAAGTTAGCTGCTGGCATTACGGCGGCGCTAGGCATGATGATGGGTTGGCAGGCATTGGCTGCACAGGTTCCTGCGGGAGTGCAGTTGGCTGAAAAACAAGTTTTGGTGCGTAATAATGGCTCTGAGCCGCAATCTTTAGATCCTCATAAAATTGAAGGAGTACCAGAATCCAATATAGCTCGTGATTTATTTGAAGGGATTGTGATTAATGGCCCTAATGGCGAAATTTTACCCGGCGTAGCGACTCATTGGGAAAATCAGGATTTCAAGGTTTGGACATTCCATCTGCGTAAAGATGCGAAGTGGTCGAATGGTGACCCGGTTACTGCGCAGGATTTTGTTTACAGTTGGCGCCGACTGGCTGATCCAAATACGGCATCGCCTTACGCAAGTTATCTCCAATATGCTCATATTATTAATGTTGATGATGTCATCAAGGGAAAACAAAAGCCGGAGTCACTGGGTGTTAAGGCGTTGGATGACCATACCTTTCAGGTAACACTCAGCGAACCCGTTCCCTATCTGGTCAGACTATTAATTCATTCGACAATGTCACCAGTGCACCGTGCAACAGTTGAAAAATATGGAGATAGATGGACTCAGCCGCAAAATTTCGTAGGTAATGGCGCTTATAAACTGAAAAGCTGGAGTATCAATGAACGCCTTGTTTTCGAGCGTAGCCCAACATATTGGGATAACAAAAATACTATCATTGACCAAGTTACCTTCCTGCCTATTTCGTCTGAAGTGACTGATGTCAACCGCTATCGCAGCGGTGAAATTGACATAACTTATAGCAATCTACCGATCGAGCTATTCCAAAAACTAAAAAAAGAAATTCCCGATCAGTTACGTGTTAATCCTTATTTGTGTACTTACTTTTATGAAATTAACAACCAGAAGCCACCCTTCAATGATCCTCGCGTCCGTACTGCATTGAAATTGGGTATGGATCGCGATCTGATTACTAACAAAGTTAAAAATCAGGGTGATACGCCCGCTTACGGTTGGGTGCCGCCTTACATTGCCGATTTTAAAGATGAAAAACCAGATTGGTACACCAAATTAAACCAGCAGCAACGTAATGAAGAAGCCAAAAAACTCTTGGTAGAGGCGGGATTTAGCAAAGACAACCCTCTGAAAATCAGTTTATTGTATAACACTTCTGATCTGCATAAAAAAATGGCGATTGCGGCGGCCGCCATCTGGAAGAAAAATATCGGTGTTGAGGTTTCTTTAGAGAATCAGGAATGGAAAACTTTCCTTGATACCCGCCATCAAGGCAATTATGACATCGCTCGTGCAGGCTGGTGCGCTGATTATAACGAACCCACGACTTTCCTGAATGTTAAATTATCTTATAGCAGCAATAACACGGCTCACTACAAGAGTGAAGCATTTGATGCTTTGATGAAAGAAGCACTAAAAGTGAAGAGCGATGCAGAGCGAGCAGAAATCTACAAACAAGCGAATGCTCTGATAGATAAAGATTCCGCCGTTGTTCCGCTTTATTACTATGTAAGTACCCGTTTAGTGAAACCTTATGTGGGGGGTTATACCGGTAAAGACCCATTGGATAACATCCATACCAAGGATTTTTACATTATAAAACACTAGGAACAGTCGGGTGGCCTGAATCAGGTCACCCGACTGTAAAATTATTAAAGGCCATGGTTTGGTCAAACAATAGGAACGGGCAATGTTTAAATTTATTTTACGCCGCTGTTTAGAGGCGATCCCGACACTTTTAATTCTAATTACTATTTCATTTTTCATGATGCGGTTGGCACCAGGCAGTCCATTTACGGGTGAGCGAAAATTACCGCCAGAAGTGATGGCAAATATCGAAGCGAAATATCATCTGAATGATCCTATCTATAAACAATACTTCAATTACTTAGTCCAGCTTTCAAAAGGGGATTTTGGCCCATCATTCAAATACAAAGATTACAGTGTTAACGATTTGGTGGCGGAAGCATTGCCAGTTTCTGCCAAATTGGGATTTGCTGCTTTTATTATGGCCGTCGTATTGGGCGTCAGTGCGGGCACTATCGCAGCACTGAACCAGAATACTAAATGGGATTACACGGTGATGGGGTTTGCCATGACAGGGGTGGTGATCCCCAGCTTTGTGGTTGCCCCCTTATTGGTACTGGTTTTTGCCATTATATTGAAGTGGCTGCCGGGTGGTGGCTGGAACGGCGGTGCACCGAAGTACATGATCCTGCCGATGGTGGCTTTGTCCCTTGCTTATATTGCCAGCATCTCCCGTATTACCCGTGGTTCTATGATAGAAGTACTGCATTCAAACTTTATTCGTACGGCACGAGCCAAAGGGCTGCCATTGCGAGCGATTATCTTCCGTCATGCTTTGAAACCTGCCTTATTGCCGGTCATTTCTTATATGGGGCCTGCATTTGTGGGCATCATTACGGGTTCAATGGTTATCGAAACCATCTTTGGCTTACCAGGACTGGGTCAGTTGTTCGTTAATGGCGCCTTAAACCGTGATTATTCACTGGTATTGAGCCTGACGATTTTGGTAGGAGGATTGACTATTCTGTTCAATGCCATTGTTGACGTGCTGTATGCCGTCATTGATCCGAAAATTCGTTATTGAGACTGGAGCACGCAATGTTACTAAATAAACGAAATAGCGAAGCTCTGGAAAATTTTTCTGAGCAACTGGAAGTTGAAGGCCGCAGTTTGTGGCAGGACGCACGACGCCGTTTTATCCACAACAAGGCAGCGATTACGAGTTTGTGTGTGCTGCTTCTCATCACATTATTTGTGATTTTTGCGCCAGTGTTGTCTCAATTTGCCTACGACGATACGGATTGGAATATGATGACGATGCCACCTGATTCCGAATCTAGCCACTATTTTGGCACCGACTCATCAGGGCGTGATCTGCTGGTTCGTGTCGCTATCGGTGGGCGTATTTCATTGATGGTCGGTATTGCAGCCGCTTTGATTGCTGTGATAGTCGGCACGCTGTATGGAGCGACATCAGGCTATCTTGGCGGTAAAGTCGATATGATCATGATGCGCCTGCTGGAAATATTAAACTCCTTCCCATTCATGTTCTTCGTGATCCTGCTGGTGACTTTCTTCGGGCAAAACATCCTGTTGATTTTCGTGGCAATAGGCATGGTGTCATGGTTGGACATGGCGCGTATCGTCCGTGGTCAAACATTAAGCCTCAAGCGTAAGGAGTTTATTGAAGCCGCATTAGTTGGCGGTGTATCTACCCGTCATATCGTTTTGCGCCATATCGTACCGAATGTATTGGGAGTTGTGGTGGTTTATGCCTCATTGCTGGTGCCAAGCATGATCCTGTTTGAATCCTTCCTGAGCTTCCTTGGATTGGGAACGCAGGAGCCGCTCAGTAGCTGGGGAGCCTTATTAAGCGATGGTGCCAATTCAATGGAAGTCGCCCCGTGGTTGTTGTTGTTTCCGGCTGGTTTTCTAGTACTGACCCTGTTTTGTTTTAACTTTATTGGTGACGGCCTGCGAGATGCCCTCGACCCGAAAGACCGTTAAGGAGAGCCTATGAATAGCGTAGAAGCTTCAAAAAATGCTAAAAGTGCTGAGCCACTATTAACGGTGAAAGATCTGAATGTCGCGTTCAGTACACCCGATGGCAGTGTGATAGCCGTAAATAAACTGAACTTTGATTTAAAAGCGGGAGAAACGCTGGGCATAGTGGGAGAATCCGGCTCTGGTAAATCACAGACTGCTTTTGCCCTGATGGGATTATTAGCCAGTAATGGTGTTGTAAGTGGTTCTGCTGCTTTTAATGGAAGAGAAATACTTAACCTGAAAGAAAAAGATCTAAACCGAATGCGGGCGGAAGAGATCTCAATGATATTTCAAGATCCAATGACTTCCCTTAATCCTTATATGCGAGTGGGTGAACAGCTAACTGAAGTCTTGATGTTGCATAAGCGCATCAGTAAAAGTGAAGCTGTCGAAGAATCCATTCGTATGTTGGATGCTGTCAAAATGCCAGAAGCGCGTAAGCGGATGAAAATGTACCCGCATGAATTCTCCGGTGGTATGCGTCAACGTGTCATGATTGCAATGGCATTATTATGCCAGCCCAAACTGTTGATTGCGGATGAACCGACAACAGCACTGGATGTCACTGTTCAGGCACAGATCATGATACTGCTCAACGAGCTGAAAAGAGAGTTTAATACTGCCATCATCCTGATTACCCATGATCTGGGTGTCGTTGCAGGTATCTGTGACAAAGTACTGGTCATGTATGCGGGCAGAACCATGGAATATGGTTCTGCGCGTGACATATTTTATCGCCCGACCCATCCATATTCGATTGGGTTGCTTGATGCGGTTCCTCGACTGGATGACGATGAGGAATCATTGACGACTATTCAGGGCAACCCACCTAACTTACTGAGACTGCCAAAAGGATGCCCATTCCAGCCGCGTTGTCAATTTGCCACTGAGCGTTGTGCCAACGAAGAGCCACAGTTGGAACATTTTGATCTTGGGCGCTTGCGTGCCTGCTTTAAACCTCAGGAGGAATTGGTATGAACGCAGCAGCTGAAAAACGAGTCCTGTTGGAAGTCGATGACCTAAAAGTTTATTTTGACATTAAAGACGGGAAACAATGGTTCTGGCAACCAGCAAAAACTCTGAAGGCAGTCGATGGCGTTACACTGAGATTGTACGAAGGAGAAACGCTGGGCGTAGTGGGTGAATCAGGCTGCGGTAAATCGACGCTTGCCAGAGCGGTTATCGGTCTAGTTAAAGCCTCTGGCGGTACGGTAACGTGGCTTGGACAAAACCTGCTGGATATGAGTGGCAATCAGTGGCGAAATGTTCGTAACGATATTCAGATGATTTTCCAAGATCCTCTGGCATCCCTTAATCCGCGTATGACGATTGGTGACATTATTGCTGAACCGCTCAGAACCTATCACCCCAAAATGAAATCTGGGGAAATAAAAGAAAAAGTCAAAAATATGATGATGCGGGTAGGGTTGTTGCCTAACCTGATTAACCGCTATCCCCATGAGTTTTCAGGGGGGCAATGCCAGCGTATTGGGATTGCCCGTGCGCTGATTCTAGAGCCTAAACTGGTTATCTGTGATGAGCCGGTTTCTGCGTTGGATGTTTCCATTCAGGCACAGGTTGTGAATCTATTGCAGGAATTACAGCGGGAAATGGGGCTTTCCCTGATATTTATTGCTCACGATCTGTCGATAGTGAAACATATTTCAGACCGCGTATTAGTGATGTATTTGGGGAATGCAGTGGAGTTGGGGACTTATGATGAGGTTTATCATAATCCGTTACATCCTTATACCCGCGCCTTAATGTCAGCCGTTCCCATTCCTGATCCAGACAAAGAGCGAAACAAACGCATCGAATTGCTGGAGGGAGAGCTGCCTTCGCCTATTAATCCACCATCCGGTTGTGTATTTCGAACCCGTTGCCCAATGGCTGATGCAGAATGTGCCAAAACACGTCCATTGCTTGAAGGTAGCTTCAAACATGCCGTGTCTTGTCTTAAGGTTGATCCGCTATAGCTTTAGTGTCTGTTTAGTGTGACACTGTCACGAATATATATTTTAAGCCCTCGTTGTGGAGGGCTTATTTATAGGCAAGGACGGTTCAGGTGAATTATTTTTTCCATAAGATCTGGCAGATTGGGTGAGATTTTTCCCGACAGATTAATACTCGTGCAAAGATATCATCAATTTCAGCATCCTCAGATGCTGCCAAGCCAATAATAACTTCTGCAAAAAAATCAGGATGTAAATCAAAATCAATATGTTCAAGCCATATCGCTGAGGGTTCTAATAATTCAGCGCCGCCTCGTTCTTCAAATTGTAAATTAAACAATAAACTATCTGCTGGATCGAGATTGGCGATCGCTTGTTCCAGAAAGATATCATAGGCTTTTTCAAGCGTTTCATCCTCAGTCATTCGATTATTGAAATCTAATTGGAGAGAATGTATTGGTTTATTTTCCATGATGGCATTGTCCGAAATTAATAACAAAGAGAAATTAAAACATGATCTATAGTGATTGAATACCCTTACTGCTAATCACAGCCCCAATGATGCTAATGGGGCTGTGGAAAATATTGACTGATGATAATGGAAATATTCTTTTAGGCAAAATGTTATAAAAGTGGGCTGAAAAAATAACAGATACGTTCAAGAATACGGTGCCAGAGTGGGCGTTTCGCCCATTCCTCATTATCAAGCAGAGTCGAGCGTGCAATATAGCTCTGCTGGACGAATGTTAAATCATTGCCGAAGTGCTTATCATCAATCACAACCGTGATTTCAAAATTTAGCCACAGGCTACGCATATCCAGATTAACAGAGCCTACCATGCTGAGTTGTCCATCCACCAAAACGCTTTTAGTATGTAACAAACCATCTTCAAACTGATAAATTTTTACGCCAGCTTCTAGCAATTCCGTAAAAAATGCCCGGCTTGCCCAGCGAACGAGAAATGAATTGTTCTGGCTTGGAAGAATAATGCTGACATCAACGCCGCGCATGGCAGCGGTACAAATTGCGTGCATTAAATCATCACTGGGTACAAAGTAAGGCGTGGTAAGAATAAGTTGCTCTCTGGCTGAAAAGATAGCTGTCATTAAGGACTGCTGGATCAACTCATCAGGAAACCCTGGCCCAGAAGCAATAACCTGAGCTGTATGTCCACTGGCTTGCTCGAAAGGCATAATAGTGCTGTCAGGCGGTGGTGGAAGGTGGCGCTGACCTGTTTCCATTTCCCAGTCGAAAGCATAGATAATCCCCAGGGTCGTTGTGACCGGGCCTTCCATTCTTACCATGATATCGACCCATTGGCCGAATCCTGCATCTTGTTTGAAAAAGCGCGGGTCAACCATATTCATGCTGCCAGTGTATGAAATATGATTATCTATAAGAATAATTTTTCTATGTTGACGTAAATCCATGCGACGTAAGAACAGACGGAAGATATTAACCTTTAGTGATTCGACAAATTCAATACCCGCCTTACGCATGATGTCAGGATATGGGCTGCGGAAAAATTGCCAGCTTCCTGCGGAATCCACCATGATACGACATTTGACACCGCGTTTAGCGGCACACATCAAGGCATCAGTAACCTGATCAACTAACCCGCCTGCCTGCCATATATAGAATACCATTTCGATATTATGGTTGGCTTTTTCAATATCATTAACGATGGATTTCAGAGAATGATCATAAGAAGTCATCAGTTGCATTTTATTGCCCCTGACTCCTTTGATTCTCTGGCGCCGCTCGCATAATTGGAATAGTGGTTCAGCTACTTTGCTATTTTCATGGGCAAAAATATGGGGGGATTTTCTTAATTCAGAGAGCCATTTAGCGACAGATGAACGCATTTGTTTGGCTTGTTCGACTCTGCGTTTGCCTAGATACAATTCGCCAAATGACAGATAAGCGACAATTCCAACCAAAGGAAGGATATAAATGATAAGTACCCAAGTCATTGCTGATGTTACAGGCCGACGTTTCATTAAAACACGAATTGTGATACCGGCAATAATCAACCAGTATAAGAAAATAGCCAGCCAGTTCAGTACTGAATAAAAGGTTGTCATACGTGGCAATCAATCCTGTTTATTTAAGTATTTCATACTATTTTTTGTCGCCATTTTATGGAAACCCTAACAAACCATTAGCTAAATGTAGTCAACTTAGCAGAGAATAATCAAAACATTACCAATATCATACCTGATGTAGTCTCACAGGTATTATGTAATTTGATTCAGTTAAATCATGAATCAATTATATATCTATTAACTAATGACTTAGATTCAATACAGCATTGTGTTAAACCTTCCATTGGTTGACATTACTGGCAGTGGGGATTAAGAATACTGCACTCAGCTGAATGAGAGGGTTAAATCGAGACACTTTATGAAACATAGCAGGAATGAAGTAGGGCGATGGCGAATGATTCGCCAAAACATCCGCCGTCGTCGTCGCTGGTTAGAGGGGCAATCACGTCGCAATTTACACATCTATTCGTTGCGCAAGGCTAATGGTGACAGGCGTCGCAGGTCGATTCTGTTTGTGCAGAGCGGGGAGTATCTCTAACTATAATGTGTGGCATGATACAGATGTTTTTGAATCATGATTGAATATGATAGTCATTTGCATTTAAACTAGTAGCTATCCGAAAACTGACTATCATGCTGCTAATCAAGAATTCTCTTATGCGTTGGATACACTGGCCGGTATTACTTTCTGTTTGTTTACATGTTTCTATTGCTGCGGCGCTCTTTCATGCTATTGAACCCGAAAAACAGCTAGAAGCGACTCCCATATCTGTTGCTATGATCCAACTGGCAGCGGAAAAAGCCCCTGTCTCGGAGCCTGCCATGCCTGAATCAATTCCTGAACCACCTGAACCAGAGCCTGAACCCGAACCTATTGCTAAGGTTGCTCTGCCTAAACCTGAGAAAAAGCCGGAAGAGAAAAAGGTTGTTAAAAAGGAGCCTAAGCCGAGGGAAAGAAAAGTAGAGAAAACATCGGAACAACCTGTCAAACCAGTTTCTGACGATTCTCAAATGGCGAATAACCGGAATAATCAGTTAAAACCAACCCATCCTGCCCTTAATGACAAACCTAAAGTGCAGAATGGACCAAAAGCATTAAGCAGATCGGTGCCTGTTTATCCATCCCGGGCGTGGCAGTTGGGTACAGAGGGAATGGTTAAGGTAAAATATGATATTGACGAAGATGGTAGGGTCAAAAATATTGAAATTATTGCTGCCGATCCTAAAAACGTCTTTGAGCGGGAAGTGAAGCAAGCGATGAGAAAATGGCGTTATGAAAAAGCACCTGCAACGGGGTATGTGACAACTATTGAATTTAAGCTGACTGGTATTTCACAGTCTTAATCAATATTTTCATCAAAAACAGGGGGACGCAAAACGTCCCCCACAGTCTGAGGAGCGTAATAAATACGCTCCTTTAGTTTATGGGGTCACGTTCCTAATGAATCATTACTTTGAATCACTGCTTTCCAGTTTGAACTGAGTTTTTCCTTCGGGTAAACGTCGGGAAGTATTATCTTCATTAACAGCGACATACGTGAAAACTGCATCTGTTGCACGATAACGCTGTCCAACCGGTTCGGATGCCACTTTTTTCACCCAAACTTCAATATGAATTGTGATAGATGAATTTCCCGTTTTTAGACAACGGGCATAACAGCAGACGACGTCACCTACCGCAACTGGTTTTAGAAAACTGATGCCATCTACGCTAACAGTCACTACGCGCCCCTCTGCAATCTCTTTTGCCAGAATTGCGCCGCCAATATCCATTTGAGACATCAGCCAGCCACCGAAAATATCCCCATTGGCATTGGTATCAGCGGGCATGGCCAGTGTACGGAGGACCAATTCTCCGTTTGGTAAGCATTGTTGTTGTGTCATTAGAAAACTTGCTTTATTTGGTGAATACAACAATACCTGCCAATGCTTCGGCAGGTATCCATATGAAGGTCATTATTTTTGTTCGCGAGGTAGATGACGGTAGATATATACCACACTCAACACGGTAAAAACCAGCGTCAATGCTGTTAACCCGAACACTTTAAAGTTTACCCAAACATCCTGAGGTAGCCAGAAAGCGACATAAATATTTGCCAGTGCACAGGCAATAAAGAAAATCGCCCAAGCTATGTTTAATTTTTTCCAGGTAAAGTCCGGCAACTCCAGTTCTTTACCCAGCATCCTCTGAATCAATGTTTTTTCCATAAACCATTGGCTGATAAGCAGTGCTAAGGCAAAAATAGTATAAATTACCGTCACTTTCCATTTAATGAATAAATCACTGTGAAAAGCCAGTGTCAGTGTGCCAAAGATAGCAACCACAATAAAAGTGATCAAAGATGATTTCTCAACTTTGCGGTAAATCAGGTAGGTGATGATAACGGCCAATCCTGTTGCTGCGATCAATGCCCCTGATGCATAAAAAATGTCATACATTTTGTAGACGATGAAAAAAACGACTAATGGCAAAAAATCTAAAAGTTGTTTCATAAATTGAATCCACTGTAGTGCCGATGGTGGCATGTTCTTGAATTTGTGCCAGAGTGTATCAGATCTCAATGAAATGGTTTATTTATCAGGTGAAAAAACATGTTTAGCCCTATTTAGCTAATTTTATCATAACGAACAGAGAAGCTGAGAAGCCAGGGGTAGGGTTGTGAGTTTTTATTTAACACCGCATTATAATGCGCTCCATTCACGAAAGGACTAAATATCATGTTGTGGAAAAGATTACATCGCTGGATGCCGGGGTTGGAGAATTTTTGCTATTACCGCAAAGAGTATTTTAGTCATGATATACGGTCAGGCCTCTCGGTTGCTGCGGTCGCATTACCCGTTGCAATTGCTTATGCGGAGTTAATGGGAATAAGCGCCATCATTGGTCTGTATGCCTGTATCTTACCGATGTTTGCTTATGCTTTATTTGGCACTTCCCGTCAGTTGATTGTCGGGCCTGATGCCGCAACATGCGCCGTGATTGCCGCCGCTGTTGCACCATTGGCCTTGGGAAATGAACATGTTCGCTGGCAGCTTGCCATTATCATGACACTGATGACCGGATTCTGGTGTATTTTAGCGAGCCATTTTCGACTGGGCGCATTTGCCGATTTTCTGTCACGTCCCATTTTAAAAGGCTTTATCAATGGCGTAGCGATTACCATCATGGCTGATCAGCTTGCTAAAGTATTCGGACTTTCGGGTTTACCTCCGGAATTAATTGAGCGTTTAATTGAGCTTCCTCATAAATTATTGGAATCTCACTGGCCAACAGTAGGCATGTCAGTGATGACTTTACTGATATTGTTAGGTGTGCGTTTTTTGCATCCAGGTTGGCCAGCACCACTGATAGCGATGATCGTTTCAACCTATGTGAGCTGGCAATTTGAGCTGAATCAATATGGCATCCAGATTGTTGGCAATATGGAGAGCGGTTTGCCCATCGTCCCAATGCCTGAATTTCAACTTGGTGTTATGCGTGACTTGGTTGTTCCCTCCATTAACCTTGCGGTCATCAGCTTTGTCAGCTTTATGATGACGGCTCGTAGCTTTGCCAGTAAAAATGGTTACCAAGTTGATGCGGATTTGGAACTGCGGGCATTGGGCATTGCCAATATTGCCTCATCATTATCACTGGGATTTGCTGTCAGTGCTGCTAGTAGCCGTACTGCGGTTAATGATGCCATTGGTGGTAAAACACAGATGGTGTCGGTCATTGCTGCCATTACTATATTTTTGGTACTGCTGTTTATGACAGAATTTCTGGGGTATATCCCTCTGTCATCACTGGGTATTGTTTTGATCTTTTCCACATGGTCATTGTTGGGGTTAAAAAATATCTGGTCATATCGAAAACGTAACCGCCGGGCTTTTACGCTATCCATTTTCACATTGGTAGCTGTTTTGCTGGTTGGTGTGATTGATGGTATTGGCTTTGCGGTATTGCTTGGTCTATTGCAATTTCTGCGCATCATTTTTCGTCCCTCCGATCAACTGTTGGGGGTGAATGAGCAAGGGATGATCCACTCTATCAACCAAGGCAATGATATAGCGTCAGTGGATGGCATCATGATGTACCGCTTTAATTCGCCTTTAACTTACTTCAATGTTGGGTATTTCAAAAAACGGGTATTACAGCATGTAGAGAGAGCATCGAAGCACCCTACATGGCTGGTGGTAGATGCAGCGGTTAGTTTTACTTATGATGACGTAAGCGTTTTTGCTGTGTTGGATGAGCTGATTACGGAATTGAAAGAAAAGGATGTGATTTTAGTACTGGCGGGGCGCAGAACAGAATTAAATTACTGGATCAAGCAGAACAGGCTTAGTCGTAGTGATGAAGATTTGATTGTCGTACCTGATCTCTATTTTGCCATTCGTTTGATTCAAAGTAAGCAGCAAGTAGAAGAAAAAAAAGAAGAATGTGTGTAGGATACCTCGCCCTTTAGAGGTTCTCGCAAAAGGTTACCATTATCAGCTAAGATCTGTGTTCCCATTTCAAACACAGATCTTTTATGGCGCTATTCACACGAAAACTGACACCTTCCGTTCACACAGGATTATTGTTTAATATATTTATATTTATATTTATATTTATATTTATATTTATATGAGTATAGGTTGTTTATGTAATATTTATTTTTATTTGAAAAATATGATATATATTTTATTGTCTGCAAAAATCAGATTTTTTCAGGTTAAATATAAATAAATTAAAGGAGACAGATTATGTCTAAACTGCAAAAAGAAATTAGCGCTAACAAAACCAAAGTAATTAAATAAGATTTCATAATAGCGCTACATCTGTTTTTTTCATGCCCGGTTCCGCTATCCGAAAATGACGAAGATACCAAATGTTCCAAATAGCATACCGTCATATCGGAACTGGCAAAGGTCGTTATAAAGCCTTTGACGTCATATCCAGATAATAAAATAAACGAAAACAAATAGATAACAAACATCATCGTTATAAATCAACTAATTGATTTATGTATGTAATTATTTGCTTAAATCGCAATTGATATTGGTTATTATTTTGATAATAATTATCAACATAGTTACATATCTTTAGATATTCTGACTAATTTTCGCGACGCAAAGAGCTTCGCTCAAAAACAGACAAAGGATTACTGTAATGGTTTATATGTCGAAAGACTTCAAAAAATTGCTCAATACTCTGATCGATCGACAGATCGAGGTGGCGGGTCGTCAGACCGAATGGTTCAACATGAATACCAACGCGCGTGCCGACTATATCAGGCAGGTAAACGAACGGCTGCAAGAAATGCAGCAGAGTACCCTGAATGTGCTGGCTGCTCAGCATTTTCAGATGCAGGATAACCCTGTTTCTGTCGGCGACCAGTTGCAGACGTTACAGCAAAGACGGCAGCAGATGGACGGTAAATCTGACACGCCGGCGATCAAGGCCTACAAGCAGCAACTGGATCGCGACATCCGGTTATACAGCCGCCAGCAGGCGGCCATAACGCACTTTAACAGCTCTAGGAAAAAGGCCTTGGATATGCTCAGTCCCGGCGGTTCCAAGACCTTGAATGCGATGACTCTGAGGGAGGATGCGGCGGTCAAGCAGGCTAAGTTGGATACCGAGATCAAGAATCTGGAACAGCAACTGACTATGCAGGTGACTGACTCCACGTTCAGCCCAAAATACGTGAGGCTGTTTTCCAAGCTGCAGGCCTACAAAGATGTCAAAGCCCGCTACATTGCCTTACTCGATACATCCTCTAAGGAAGAGACAAAAGAAGCTAAGGCTTTCAGCAAGCTGATCGAAGTGCCTCTGGCCTCTGATGATTTGCCGGTAAATGTTTCACTGTTAATGATGGAGGAACGTCCTGGCTACATCCGCATGAACGTCGCTCTGGTTAATGCCAGCCCCGATGGCCGCTTCAAGGACTTCTTCCTGAAGGACGGCAGGCTGGTCGTGCCTAAGGACGGGGTATTCAACTTTTCCTTTGGTACTCCAGCCCGCTCCCTGGCCTGGCAACAACAATACCGGCTTAAGAGTGAGCCGCCATCCTTTCGCTCTCCGACCTATGCACCAATTCGCTCGGTACTGGTCAAAATCGAATTCGTCGAAAAGTACTTCGCTAACTACCTGGTTTCGGAAAGCACCGAGCGTGAAGGCTTCAAGGAGCATTTTCTGGATAACGATCGCAAGATACTGTTGATCAGCGTTGACCGCAAGGTACCGAATCAAATTGGGATTAAGGTGTCCGGCCACACCCATGAGGTTCCATTGGCCGGCACCTTGAGTGACCTGATCAACCAGAATGCTGATATCACCAGCTTCCAGACTATCGGCTTGGAGGATTTTCGCCAGAACAGTTATGACCTGGATCGTGATGGGCTTTTCATTAATATCCATGAGCTGGAACGCTCGGTCGGTTTTGGCAATCGCCAGTACTTGCTGGAAATTCCACAGGGCAAAACCCCGAGCAAAACCTACCTGTCCGCAACACCCTTTGGGGTGATGAACGTTGACGGCGACAAAGTCAGCAGTAGTCACTTGAGTAAGGCACAGACCGCCGAATTGTATCAATACAACGCCGCATTTTTCGAGAAGCTGGATCGATTGCGAGACGATGGTGCGAAGGCCAGTCGTTTGTTTGAAGGCAGCAGCGAACGCAAAGTGTTCGAGCAGCAACTGGTGCGTTTGCTCGAACGCAACCACATCACCCCCGCAGGGGTGTTGGAGTCGGAGTACACCGATAACAGAATGCGCGATATCAAGGGCAATAACCTGAACAAGGTGTTGTGGGAACAGGCGTTTGCCACTTCGGTCTGGGAACACATCGATAATGACCCGCTATTGTCCAAACTGGCGAATAAACTGAATAGTCTAGTATTCTCCTCCACAACCGTGGACAAGATCCTAAAAAATAGCTATGTGCAAAGTGACATCGCCCAAGTTAAGGGGTTGCTGGCACTGCAATACGAACAATGGCGCATTCAGGCCACCGAAGAAGAAACCCAGCGGATCAACCGCGCCAATGCAGAACAGCATCCAAACAACCCGAAAATACAGGTCTTCAATCAGATCGAGGTTGAGCGCTCGCTGGACAGAAAGCTACTCGCCTTGTTGTTGGTCGGTCCCGAGAACTTTGAGAGAACCGATGAGCAATTGTATCCGGCCGTTAAAGCAGCTCTGTTGAGCAATGAGGGCAGGAGCCTGCGCAAACAGGTCTTGTTCCATGTCTTGCGCCCGGTAGCCGATAGCTTTTCCAAGCTTGCAGTCCCGGTAAATCCCCATGCTGAGCTGATGTCGGAAAAAGGTGACAACAAGGTCATAATCAATAACCGGCTGAATCAGCCAGACCCGTTTCTGATCCTCAATACCAGCCCTGAGGAGCAGGTATATCACGATGGTTCGAACCTGATCAAGGACGATAAGTACCGCAGCTACAACCAATTCCGTCCGGATCCCGAGAATAAGGCTACACGTTACATGAATGACCTGGATACCCCGTTCGTAGGCGGAATTTCAGGGACCACTCAGACTGTCAGCAATGTCTTACCGGAGTTGTTTGGTGACACGTTGAGCGTCAAGGAGTACTGGAACTTCCAGATGGCCAATGCGGCCTTCATGATCCGTAACGGCTATCACTCGTTCTTTGAAACCTTCTATGTCGCTGCGCGTTACGAACCGAAGAGTGCAGACAGTATCGGCAAGGGTATGTTACAGATGTTTGACGAGTACCGCGCTGAAGGCAGAGAGAAGGCGTTGCAGGGTGAATTGTATGACGGAGTGATGGCACACGTCTTGCCGATCATCAATCAGGGCTTGCCAGAGGCCAAGAAGTTCTATTCACCGCGTTTTATGCCGGCACTGTTGGATCAGGAAGACGGTCGCTACCGTCATGAACCAGAGGGCATTGCTCCGTTCGATGAAAAACCTGTCAGTAATTGGGAAAAGCCTGTAGTTGAGGCTCACCATGAGGGTGGAATGTCCCGCTTTGATGGTCAGCTGATTATTCAGCTTGAAAACGACCCTGTAGTCAGGGAAGCGGCAGCAAAATTAGTGGGAAAACACACTGATTCGGTGCTGGTGCAGCTGGATGCCCGGGGTCAATACCAGGTGGTTCATGGTGACCTGACTATCCTGAAGGATAAAGAAAAAATCCGCTGGCAACTGGTTGGTCATAGCCGCGATGGTGGGGATAAGCTTAATCACCAGACGCTGGCCAAACGTACTCCGGAAGCTCTGGCGTCACAACTCAGCCAGTTCTATATAGACTCCGGCGTTAAAACGTCTCCTGAACATATCAGTATGGTGAGCTGTTCACTGGCTGGTGAAGACCAGCAGAAAAGCTATGCGCTAAAGTTTGCTCAGTCGCTTGACCAGCGTATTCGTCCACTTTCTGTTAAGGCTTATACCACTCAAATTACTGTCAGCCCTGAAGGCCGGAAACAACTCATAGAAAACGGTAATAAAGCCGTGCTTGTTTTTAATCCGGAGAATAGTGAATGGGCGATAACCGTAACGCCAGGTAAATCAGTCCCTGCAGGGGGTATGGTTAACCCGCCACTGGGAAACAAAACGGCTCCGGTTCCAGACAATGTGCAGATTGACATCCGGCTACTGGAGATGCTTAACCGTGCAGAGGATTTTCAGCAGGCCACGGAGCAGCTGTACAGTAAAAATGCACTGTCCGCAGAAGAATGGCTGCCAGTACTGGGTAGCCTCAGGGAAGGTGAGTCCCAGCCGGGAAGTTATTCTTTACAGTTTATTAATACGGCACGGTCTGAGCTTCCTCCCCAGACATTCACGACGGATGACCGACGTATTATTGATTTTATTCATTCTTATGATAAAGATCTCGAGACTGTCAGCAAAACTCATGAGTATACCAAAGGGAAACTCACCCTGCGCACAGGTATCCCCGAAGCAGATGCTGTTCACGGACTGAATACCGCCTTTATAGTTAAGACTCTGATCCCTTGGTTTGCCGATAGAAACCGCACCACCGTAGCCAGTGATAAGATGCCCAATACGATGCCCAATACGTTAGAGACCGCACTGCGGGTGCACACTTATGTTAACCTGGCGCAGATGGCTCATGGTACGCTGGAGGACGGTGCTAAACTCGCCAGTTTGTACAGGGCGGTGGCCAGTGAAGGCCGGGGAGTGACCAGCAGCCTGTTTTCATCACTGTCCCATGTCAGCACTGGTGTCGGGGCGGGGTTAAATATCCTCAGTGTGGCACTGGATGGCATAGAACTGGCGCATGCACAGAATGAATCCCAGAAGGCTGTTTATGGTACCCAGCTGGCGTTTGACAGTGCTGGCCTGGTTACAACTGGCGTGGGTATTGGTGCCGGTATCCTCGGTGCCCCCATTGTTGCTGGTTTTGCCTCCTCGCTGGCGGTACCACTGGCTGGTTTGGGTATTGGTTTTACGGCTCTGGCCGAGGCGTTCGGCAGGGTAGCCAGTGATGCACAGGCGGTAGGTAATTATTTTGCCGATCTGGAAGCAGCTTATCAGCAGGGTGGATATCGGCAGACGGAAAAAGTGGCAGCAGATGGCAGCCGTTATACGGTGATGGAACCGATCCCCGGCGCAGTGATCCGTCAGCTCGATTTGCGCCACGGTCACCTGACTTTCGACAGTCAGTATCTCTATCGCAACGACCCGACTTACTCATGGGGCTCGGGTAGGAGTAATTACTTTTTCTGGTGGCCCGGTAGGGCGGCTGATACTAATAAAAAGCATGCAATTAATATCCGCGAAGGCATCGGTCACAAACAGGCGCAGGTCAACTTCCATTTTCGTCCTAGAAGCAACGACATACTGATCTTGCCAGTTACTATGAAGTCCTACATTAATTACGAATATATGATCCTGCCCTTCGTCACAGCCCGCAACGATCGGGGATTTGACGTTCTGCGCCGACTGGAAGAAGACGGACGATTCGACTTTGATTTTTATGCTTTTCCCGGAGAGCGCGTGGTACGCCGTATAAAGCCGGAATTTGTTGCGACGCCGATTGACATCATTCTGGACGATGAAGACCGGGATATTGTCATTCAGCAGTTGCCGGAGAAGGACCACGGGATCCTGTCCTATCAATTGACTGGCGGGAAGGGCAAATATCGCATCAGCTTGCAGGAGGGTGTTTCTCTGTCCTTACAGGGAAATACCGGTACCCACTGGATACTGGATGCCCGTCATATCAGCTCTAATGTTAACACCAGTCTCAGCAAAAAAGATAACAGACAACTACTGCATATCGGCAGTATAAAGATAACCCTGCCTGAAAAGTCGGATAATATTTCCCTGATAAATAATGCAGGGATATTTTCTGTCAAGCAAAACAAAGAGAATCAGTGGCAGATAACAGAGAGCGTAACGGATGCTATGCAGTTTAACAGCCTGCAGGCGTTGCATGATCATCTCAGGCAGTTAAGCAATTCTGAACATCACAACAGGCCATATTTAGTCGTGGAACACTACCAGCACTCACCGCAAAGCCGTCCTGTCGGCCGTGCATTCTATGAGACCGGTCGTGATCGTATGATTTACACCAACGTCCCTGACGCAGCAGATTTTCTCAGCTATGCAGAGCTGGCGAAAGTTGAAGGTAATAAGGCGTGGTTTTGCCGGGATACCACGCTCTGGCAAGTGGATATTGTCAGTGGCGAAGTTCTGCGGCAGTATCTGCCGATAAAATTTCCGGGGAGTGATCAGGAGAAAATCAGCAGCCATGTGATGCAGGGCAATGACCAGCTCTGGTTTGTGGTGGAACGGCAGCTGGATGAGGGCTATATCTCGTATACTTATCAGGTGGCAGAGGAAGCACTGAAACTGGTGGCAGTTGACGGGAATACGGTCATGCTGGCGGGCCTGGATAAAATCAGTGAAAAAAACTTTGTCGCGCTGCCTGTCCCCCTTGATTCCAGTGACGGTGAGTTTAATGGCCTTCTGGCACCACTGGCGGCGAATCAGTGGTTCACCGGCGATCTTTGTGCGCCGGAACGTCAGGTTAAAGGCAGCCCGGCGGAGGTGATCAGTCTTTCTGGGCGAGTAGCTGGTGTGGATAGACATTACTGGTTACAGACTGATGGAAAACAGCTGCAGAATGTGGTCAGAATGAACCGGATAAATCCGGATCAGGAGGATGCCGACATCCTAGCTGAGCTGAAAAAGAAAAATCCGGCTCTGCTGGCCCTGACGGCTGATTTCACCCGCGTTTTCACCACGACCGGTGATAAACCGGGGTATTATTTTTACAGCCATCAGAGACATAGTCTTTATTTTCAGAAGGATAATGGCCTGTCCGGCACTCCGGCCAGCAAGGTGGCTGTTGATGATATCAGATCCGTATCCATAGCGAACAAGCAGTTGGTTGCACTTTCCAGTAGAGGGGTGCTGTGGCTGGCAGATGATCAGGGCAGTATCCGTTTGATCGGGGTGACAGCAGACTGGCTGCAGCAACCTCACCAGAATGGTCTGACAGCCGCACTGAGTCAGCTGGCGCGGGATAATCCAGATCGGTTCAGCACCCTGCTGCTGCTGGGATTGCAGGATAGCAACGGAAAACCAATCAGTGCCTGGTATGACAGTACGGCAGGTCGGGTGGTGCAGGGCGGAGTTGGTCTCATTACAGAACACACTCTGACCTATCTTGGTTTAGCGGAGGATGGCAGTCAGGCATGGATTTTTGACACCGATAACCATCAGTTATATCGTCAGCCACTGTCGGCGGAGCTTGACCTTAAGTTGAGTGAAAATCGGGAGCTCTCTGAGGAACCTGCTGCAGTGCAACCCTGGCTCCGGGCCAGCCATCAATACCGCAGTGCGGTTCGTCAGGGCAATACACTCCGGCTGGAAACCCCGGATGGCGCGGTCTTACTGCTGTCAGCTGATGCCAAGATGACAGACCGCCCGGTGCTGATTGCTTGGCATGTGCAGGGTCGCCCGGACAGTCAAATTGCCTCAGCTATTGTGGCGCTCAGGAATGAGGCTGAATTACCGCAAGCCGTTAGACTGTTTTCTGAGCATGGTTATCCTGCTTGGTACCTGCCGGAGGAAGGAAAAACGCTTCGTTCCAGCATAGTTAACTCGAATCATGTTCTGCATTACTTGGGTCAGGTCGCCGGGCAGGAGGCCAGTTATGTTCATGACCAGACTACCGGAGAATTGTGGCAAGTCAGCGAAGAAAATTCCACCCTAGAGGGGAATTACTGTTTTGTTAACCGAACACCGGAGAGTCTGGTGTTGCAGGTGGGTCAGGTTCCTTTGGGGGAAAAAATCCGTCTGCCGCAACTGGCGGGCACCGATCGGCTGGCTATCACCGGACGTTCAAAAGAATCGTATTACTGGCTTTCCCCCCCTGAGGCGCTGACTCACTACCGGCATATTACGATAGATGATCGGGGTCAGGGTTCAGCCATCCGGTTTTCTGATACCTGCATAGCCAACCTGTCACTCTGGCGCAGTGGCCAAAATCTAGTGCTGCTTCATCAGGCATCAGAAGACACCAGTATATGCATTGTCAGTATTGAACAGGCGGCGCAGCGCTATATGAGGCTTGAAAGCACCGGAACTCCGACGCTGAAGAAGATGAAGGTAATTCACTTACTGAGAAAAATGGACAAACTGACGGTATTAAACCCCGATGTCAGTTGTTTCGAGCTGGTATCAGAGGAAGGTGAACTCAGGATAAAACCAGCTGAGCGTACAGAGAAGTTAGAGTCGTTTTCATCTATTCCGGCGCATTCAGTACTTATACCCCGGATGTAGCGCTCTACCGCAGTTGCGATAGAACCTGAATGGCTGCTGCAAAATCTGTCTTACTGGCTCATGGCCAAAGTTGCTCCAGTATTCGGATACGAAATGCATCTCAATCCAGGTACTATGATGCCGTAAACCTGAGGGGAGCCACTCCTTTACGTCTCTGACTTCTCACCGCAGGTCAAATATTGGTGGGAAGTGCTCATCTTATTTTCCTTGTAAGGGGCACCATACGTAACAGGAGCAGGGTCATCTCAGACTCCTAAAAGTGGCCTTTAATAAGGCCACTCCCTTATAACTAGTTAAGAGCTGAGTGATTATAGTGAGCTGAAAAATTACCGTCTTTCAGTGATCTTGATGCCACACTCCGGAAATAGGAGTACACATCATCAAAAACTGAATTACCTAGGCTAAACCTATTTACACCGCTTTCTGCCAAAGCACTTATATTAGCTATACTAGGCATATTCATTACGTTAAGTGGAAGCTCCGTGACTTTAGAAATATCCTGTATTTCTTCTATGCTTACCAGTCCTGGTACAAACAAGCAATCAGCTCCACAGTTACGGTAAACGTTTTCTCTTTTGATTGTTTCTCTAACCTTCTCTCCAACAGAACCACTTAAATACGTATCAGTTCTAGCATTCAATACAAAATTACTATAGCCGCTCGCGATTAGTTCTGATTTAATACTTTCGAGTATTTTTGCAAAGTCAGATGCGGGTAAAAGATCTCCGCTTTTAAGTGAGTCTTCTATATTGACCCCTGAGCAACCAAGTTCTGCAAGTTTTAGAACGTTTACTGCGATTTCTTTTGCCGAAGAGGCGTACCCTTTTTCAATATCTATTGATAATGGTACTTTAATCTCGGATAGTAGTTGCTTTGCATGAGACAAGACTGCTGAAAATGAAATATTTTCACCATCGCTTTTTCCATTTAGATATGAAAGTGCCGCGCTTGACGTACCAACAGCTTTGTAGCCAAGTGACTCATAAAACTTAGCAGATGGAACATCCCATGCGTTCGGTAATACAAAAAAGTCACTTTTTGAATGTAGGTCTTTAAATAATTTGCTATATTTCACTCTATTCTCCTCTAACTATATCTGTCATTGCATTAAAAACGTGAGGAAGTCCTGCGGATTTTCCGAAGCCATCCCTTAAATATTTTGACTCTAGCATTAATGCTGTTAGGTTCTCGGTGGTTTTAAAACCAAGATTTGCGAAGTATTTTTCACTTTCGTTGAAATTCAGGCCAAAAAAGTGTGGCTCTGAAATTTCCACGAGAACATCATGCAGCTCTTTAGCTCCATAAAAATTTAAATCACCTTCGATATAGTCCCTAAACGCATAGTCTAACGTTATCTGAAGCTTTTCCTTAAAGAGCTCTCTGAGTTCTACTATAGTGCTCTGGATTATTTCATCCGGTAAGAAGTAAGTGACCCCCTCCCACAAAACTAAAGTATTTTTATTTTTAGAGATCCCTCCATCTAGCATACAACCGGATAATTTTTTGTCATTAAAGTTGCAAGGGATATGGTGGTAGCCCACACAGTGTTGTAATTTATATTTAGCAATAACTCCTTTTTTAAAATCAAGCATTGCAGATAAATCTATTTCATAGACAGAAACATTATGTTCATCGAGCAATTCACTATACCTCATTGCTCTTGAGTCAAAACCTGCACCTAAAATAACAATTTGAGAATTTTTCTCATTACTAACCCACTTAATTAAACTATCGTCAAACTTTAAAGTTCTAATCAAGTGATAGTACATACAGCCGGGTAGCTTGCGTTGTAATTCTAGTTTCGCAGCACCTACATCTTTAAGGTATCCTTCCCACTTTCCGTTTACAAAATACTTCCCATAGTTATCAGGGTTAGGAACCACCTCACTATCAGATGAAAGAAGGTACCGCATGAGAGAAGTTATGCTTGCGCTCTCTATAATGTCTTGGTGGGTTTTATCGTTTCTCATATTATCGCTTATTTAAGTTATTAAAGTTTTCTATTTCTAGCTTATTTTTTATTTCTCCATCAGAAAAATAAACTGCCCCAGATAGTTGTGCCGCATCATAGATATAAATATTAGGGATAGGAGGTAGTATTGCTGCATAAGGAGGGTGCTCTTTGTCAATTAGGCACAATACTGCTCTTTGTGTGAGTAGACCCTCGGCAACTGGCGGTGATCCAGCAAATATGGGTAAGGTATCTTTCCTTTTCATTTCTTCATGGTAAACATCATACCAAAATTTATATATATCTAATCTGTCTCTGCTCGATTTTGGAGCAGATAAATAGCTAAATTCACTCATATAAGGAGTTACCCTATAAATATAAAATTATAGTTTTAATTAAATTTATGTTATCGTTATTACTTACGAAGCTAAAAAATAACTAGATTATATTCCATAATTGGATAGATAAATAACTACTCCAGGGGTACGACTTTACATGATCAAAATTATTATATTTTTTTATCGCCTTCTTAATTCCTAAATCAGAACCCATCCATATATTTGGATCTTTATTTGCTCTTAATTTGATATAATCTAGTGTCCAAGGGCCAATACCTTTTATTGACAATATATTACTTATGTCATACTCAGGTGACTTAGAGCTATTTTTTGCAAACCACGTTGCCAAAGCAAGGATAGTATTTTTTTTGCTATTTACCGTTTTTAATATAGCCAAGTTGCTATCATCTACGATATCAATTGGTAAAGGCATATAAACAAGACCATTAGTGTCCGTATACCCAAAGTTATGCACGACCTGGTTGAACAACTTGGTCGCCGCAGATACTGTGACTTGTTGTCCGCAAATTGCTCTTAAACCCGCTTCAAATTCACTAAACACCCCAGGAATTCTTAAACCTTTTGATATTTTTATTTCTGGGTACTTATTAGAAAGAAAATCTTCTATGTATGTTAAATTAACATTCAAATCAAACATTTTAATGATTTTTTGGTATATACACCCAAAAGAACCCATATTATTTGTTTGAATGGATATCGATAGTCCGCTTTTCGCTGGGCATACTTCAAAGTGCCCTTTGCAATTTGGTGTGTTAAAAGTCCGTCCATATGTTTCACCGCGAATCCATTCCATTCCTTCAACGAGCCGCTTTTGTTGAAATGATAAGAAGTGACCCCAGTCATACGGGTGGCTTAGGGGGTAGGTTATGACTTTCTTCACACTGCAATCTTGCTTGTTGGTTTTTATAGATTTCATATTTACTCTCAAATATTTATTGATTAAATAATAAAACGAACTGAGAGACGAGTAACCGCAAGTATTTGCTATGTCGGTTAGACTTAAATTTGAATTTTGCAGTAGCGCTTTCGCCAAGATGCTTTTATGGTTATTTTGGTATTCTTTCGCACTCATGCCTGTACTACTTCGGAAAATTTTATTTAAATTCCTCTGTGACGTGTTTAATTGTTTGGCTATTTCGGGGATAGAAAGGCTTAACCATTCTCCGCTTATTATTTTTTGAGACGCTTTATTATAAAGCAAGCTACCTTTACTAATTTCGCCATAGTTAGGCGCAAATTCTGGCTTACAGCGTAGGCATGGTCTGAAGCCAAGCCCTATGGCTTGCTCTCTGTCAGTAACATAAATCACATTTTTTTCTAAGGGCAATTTTGCTGGGCAAATTGTCCTGCAAAATATCTTAGTCGTTTTTACACAAATGAAAAATTTGCCATCAAACCTTGCGTCTCTACTCATTCTCGCTTGTTGGTACAGACTCTTCATGGCTTCACCATTGAGTAAATTTATCTTACATAGAATAACTTAACTTACACAGATTAGCTTAACGTAAATCATAAATCTTCCTAAAATTGGAACTTAACATTTTATTCAGGACAATTGCAGGTTCTATCGCACTAACAAAGAAAGTACGAGTGAAGATAAGATGATTGATTTTTACTCAGCTAATTGATAGAAAAAGGCTGTCGGTGAAATCGGACACCCTTCTTTTTGTCGGTATTGTCCTTTGCGCAACAGGCTGACCCATTCAATCCCGACCAACACGGTCTGAGCCCGTCTGAAGTTTTGAATCCCAGCATAGGACGTGTCCGCCGTTTGACGTTGCGGTGATCCTGTTCAATCAGGTTATTAAGATACTTATTCTGCCGGATAATGATGTCGTTATCCTTTGTTTTTTCCTTGTTTAACTCGCCCACTGCGGCTTTATTGGCGCCACTTTTATCAATCGTTACCACGTCTGGTTGTCCATGCTGGCGTATGGCTTTCTTAAAGAAACGCAAGGCGGCCTCCTTATCTCGATGGGTGGTCAACAAAAAATCAACCGTATTGCCGTCTGAATCCACAGCACGGTAAAGGTAACGCCATTGCCCTTTGATTTTGATAGAGGTTTCGTCCATTCGCCACCGACGTCCAACCGCAGGCTGACTCCGCCGATAGCATTTGACCATCAACGGGATCAGACGATGAACCCAGCGGGAAAGCGTGGAATGATCGACGGTTATCCCCCGCTCAACGAGCATTTCCTCGAGATTATGCAGGCTCAGCGCGTAGGCCAGATACCAACGAACACACTGGGCGATAATATCAACAGGATAGTGCAGACGTTTGAACGCTTTTCGGATAAGGGACATCGCTCTGGACTCGCTCAAAAACAGGGGAGCTTACCTGATGACCGCTTAATGCGACAGAACCCACCAGTCGTTATGCCCTGTTAATTGGTGCAATCGTCTTCTGAAAATAACAAGGGTAGAACCGGTATTTTCTGCATTACGTGATTGCTTTGATATTATGGGTGATTTATTGCCTGTTATTAGTGCAAATAACAGGCAGTAAAAAATGTGATGGGGGGTTTACTTTCCCCCTTTAGAAAGAAACACCGAGCTTTTGTGACAGACTCGGCGGTAGGGCGAGGTGATTTATTTTATTGCATACCGTTTGCAGATTTGTTTTGCGATTTAGTCAGCATATATAAGCGGAATAGGTAAATCAGCAGCATGGAAGACAGTAGGTTATTCAGTATTAACAGCACGATATCGGGCATGCTAGCGAAACCAAGAGCTATAATTAGTTTTATTGCAAACCATAGCAGTATGGCGGGGGCTAACAGACGCAGATTGGTAAACGCCAATTTCCAGCTTTCCTGCATGGATGAGAAAACACCTCTTCCTTTTTCAAGCAGAAAAACAGGGGCAAATGCAAATGCAATAGAAAGCAGTATGCCGGGAATGAACATTAACGCGTAACCTAATTGAATCAACAGGGTACAGATAAACATCAGCAAAAACATTTTAGGCAACGATCCTATTGATGATTTGCTGGCATGGAGCGCATTGGTTTGGTGCCCGTTAGAAATGGCATTGATAAGTAACAACACATTGGCGGTCAGCAATGTACTACCGAATATGTTGGAAAATAGAATACCGAATGCTGTGCGTAAGAACATTAACTGTTCTTCTGGCGTCAATTGCGCCACAAAATTTTTGACTCCTGTATTACCTGATTCTTTAAAGGCGTTTTGTATCTCAACCAGTAGTTTGAGCTGTTCACCATCAGGCATCAGGAGATGTTCAAGCAGTGCTGCCACCAACGCGGCCAAGACAGAGAGTATGAAAATATTCAACAGTTGGTTCTTAAAAAAGTTGAAGCTGTCACGATACAGGATATTTGCCGTGATGGGCATGAAAGTGGCTCCTATCAGATAAAACAACAATGATACTCAATTGTACCTTGTTCGGGGGATTATTGGATACCTAAAAGATAAAGCAGGTAACGGTTGAGGGACATTAACAGATAGAAGAGAGCAGGGGAGGTAATGGGTGATTTTTAACCAAATGATGGATCTATTAATGTTATGTTAATTAATTGGAATAGAAGTGATATTTTTTATCAACCTAATACTTGTATTCTTAATTATTATTGTTGGTTAAAAAATCATATAAAGATATAGCGTCGAATAGTCATAAGATTAATATCCAATTAATTTTGATTTAGATCAATTTGAAATATTTGGTAGATGAAATAATAAATTCATCAATACTTTATTTTGACAAAAATATTTAAAAGATGTGATCTGCCTTGGGTCACAAAGGTAAACAAACAGGTATATTTTTGGCTGATTTAAAACCACATAAATGGGATGGATAATGAAAAAGATTTCTGCGCTTGTATTGGCTGCGGCTGCGTTAGCTCCGTCATTGACCTTTGCTCATGAAGCAGGTGATTTCCTGTTCCGCGCGGGTACAGCAACGGTAAGACCGAATGCTGGATCTGATGATGTGTTAGGTCAGGGGTCTTTCGGCGTAAATAATAATACGCAGTTGGGTTTGACTTTTGGTTATATGATCACCGATAACATTGGTGTTGAATTATTAGCCGCTACACCTTTTCAGCATCGTGTCAATTTACCGAAAGCCGGTGATGTGGCTAAAGTTAAGCATTTGCCCCCAACTTTGATGGCGCAATATTATTTTGGCTCCAAAGAAAATAACTTACGTCCTTATGTGGGGATTGGTTTAAATTACACCACATTTTTTAGCGAAAAATTTAATGACAATAATGCAACCGTTGAAGCAGCGAAATTAAATAGTCTGGATCTGAAAGATTCTTGGGGTGTTGCTGGTCAGGTTGGTTTAGATTATCAGTTGGATAAAAATTGGATATTGAATACCTCATTGTGGTGGATGAATATCGAAACTGATGTGAGATTCAAAGCGGGTGATGCAGAACAAAAATATAAAACTCGCCTTGATCCATGGGTGTTTATGTTTGGTGTGGGTTATAAATTCTAACAGATTGATATGTAATATTTTATTAGATGGTAATAGAGTAAGTAAGTTCTATATGTGTTTGGCATAAGAGAGAACCAATGGGGCCTAATCTGCCCCATTTTTACGTCTGTGGATATAGGTTCTAACGGATTATCGAAGCTTGATTGAATTAATCACGGTATTGACACCCTTAATTCCTTTAGTGATTTGTATTGCACGTGTGACGTCTTCAGGAGAGCTAACGAATCCACTTAACTGCACACGGCCTTTGAAAGTCTCTACACTGATTTCTCTGGATTTTAGATTTTTGGCCTCGAGTAATGCTGATTTTACTTTGGCTGTAATGACGGTATCGTCAATGTAATTCCCGGTACTTTCTGTTGTTGCTGTTGGGGCACATGCAGAGATCGTCATCGCTATAACAGTAGCAACAAAAAACGTAGAGACTACTTTTAATAGTTTCATAATTATGCTCCGTTGATCTCAAGAACAATGCTTATTTATCGAAACATTATTCTCGTTTCTACTTTAGGTATCATGCCATTGTGTAATGGCCGTAATCAGAAAGTATTATTGAAAACAGGAAAACCTACAAATGATAGGGGAAATATTTATTCCCGGATGGTGATGGGTTGGCGGTAATAGCTTCCCCCATCAATAGATGATGGAGGAAGGGAGAAGATTAACGTTGTGTCGCGGTTTTCATGGTGCGGACAAACGTCACTAGTTTTTCCAGCATAATTTGGGGCTGGTTTAAATTATCTTCAATGATTTTTACCACGGCGGAGCCGGAAATAGCGCCAGCCGCGCCGCTATCGAGTACTGATGTGACTTGTGCGGGCTCCGATATGCCAAAACCTTGTAGTGCAGGAGCGGCATGATACTCTTTGAGCTTATTAACTAGGTGCGTTAGTGGATGTTCAGCTCGATTCTGAGTTCCAGTGACCCCGGCTCTTGACAGCAGATAAGTGTAACCTCGCCCACATACTGCTATTTCACGCAGTAGATCATCATCTGCATTTGGTGGACAAATTAATATCGGAGCAATGTCATATTTCAATGCAGTTGAGCGGAAATCATGTGATTCTGATAACGGTACGTCAGCGATCAAAACAGAATCAACACCAGCATTTTTACAGCGGCGATAAAATTCATCGATCCCATTGTGAAAAACCAGATTTGCATACATCAGCAATCCAATCGGGATATCAGGATATTTGGCTCGGATTTGAGACAGCAGCTCAAAACACAATGCAGGTGTAACATTGGAAGATAATGCCCGTAAATTCGCGTTTTGGATGGTAGGGCCATCAGCGAGAGGATCGGAAAATGGAATACCTAATTCCAGCGCATCCGCTCCGCCAGCGATAAGTGCGTCAATAATCTCCAGAGATAACTCAGGATTAGGATCGCCCAAGGTGACAAAAGGAACAAAAGCGCCCTGATTTTGGCTTTCTAGTTTTTTAAATAGCTGCTCATAACGTTCCATCAGATTTCCCCCCTGGATTGCAAAATATCGTGTACGGTAAAGATGTCTTTGTCGCCACGGCCAGATAAATTAACAATCAATAATTGTTCTTTATCAGGAGCCTGATGGATCATTTTCAAGGCGTAGGCAAGTGCATGTGAGGACTCTAACGCGGGAATGATGCCTTCGTTGCGCGACAGAGCCTTGAATGCGTCAATTGCCTCATCGTCAGTGACTGAAACATAATCAGCGCGTCCAATATTGTTTAGGTAAGCGTGTTGGGGGCCGACAGAAGGAAAATCCAGTCCGGCGGAAATAGAGTAAGATTCTTCAATTTGCCCGTCTTCCGTCTGCATGATCGGAGATTTCATGCCGAAGTAGATCCCTAGCTTGCCATGTTTCAATGGCGCACCATGTTCTCCGGTTTCGATACCATGTCCTGCCGGTTCGACACCAATCAGGCGAACATCGGTTTCTGGAATGAATTCAGCGAACAGGCCAATAGCATTCGAGCCGCCGCCAATACAGGCGATAACGGCATCGGGTAAACGCCCCTCTTTTTCCATAATCTGCGCCTTGGCTTCCTCGCCGATCATTCGTTGAAATTCACGCACTATCGTTGGATAAGGATGGGGGCCGGCGGCGGTTCCCAGCAAATAATGGGCTTTGTCATAGCAACCAGACCAGTCACGCATCGCCTCGTTGCAGGCGTCTTTCAGGGTTGCGGCGCCACTGTGAACAGGAATGACTTCAGCGCCCATCAGACGCATACGAAAGACATTGGGGGATTGGCGTTCAATGTCTTTGGCCCCCATGTAAATACGGCATTTTAGCCCCAAAAGTGCACAGGCTAGTGCGGTTGCCACACCATGCTGACCGGCTCCAGTCTCGGCAATGATTTCGTTTTTACCCATTCGCTTTGCCAGCAATGCCTGTCCTAATACCTGATTGGTCTTGTGTGCGCCACCGTGGAGCAAATCTTCCCGTTTTAAATACAGACGACTTTTTGTGCCTTTGGTCAGGTTCTGGCATAACGTTAAGGCGGTAGGGCGGCCTGCGTAGTTTTTTAGTAGATCCTGAAAGGCTTGTTGAAATTCAGGATCGTTTTGCGCCTCAATAAATACTTCTTCTAACTGATCAAGTGCGGGGATCAAGATTTGGGGAACAAACTGCCCACCAAAGTCACCAAAATAAGGATTCAGTTTACTCATTATTCGCATCGTCCGTTTTCTGTTTGTAAGGTTAGTGATAACAGCGTAATTGTTGGAATATTAGTTTGATTTTTTGACTGCTTTTGATGCCAACGCTTGTTTCGACACCAGAATTAAAATCTAGTCCATAACATCCTAGCGCAGCTGCCTGTTGGCAGTTTTCAGCATTTAACCCACCGGCCAGTATGCTGTTACGTTGAAAACGCTGATCGATTGATTGCCAGTCAAAGGTTTTCCCTGTTCCTCCCGCCCCATTATCCAGCAATAAATGGTCGATATTGGATATTTCGGAAAATTCTGTAGCCTTTGACATATCAATAGCTTTCCAAATCTCACAATATTCAGGTAGTAAAGGACGAAGTGCATTGATGTAGTTTTTATCTTCATTGCCATGCAACTGAACTGCATTCAATGAAAGTTGTCGGGCGATGCCACTGACAAAATCTAATGGTTGGTTTTGAAATACGCCAACATATTGCAGGGGAGCTTCATTGATGATCTGCTGGGCTTGTTGCAAATTAATTTTGCGCGGTGATTTTTCCGCGAAAATTAAGCCGCCATAAACCGCACCGGCCTGTAACGCAGTTTTGGCATCTTGTGGACGGGTAAGACCACAAATTTTATTGTCACCCAGAATCAATCGACGCAAGGCGAGATCTAAATCTGGCTGTACCATTAAAGCACTGCCTATCAGGAAACCGTGGGCAAATCGGCTTAATTCACGTACCTGTTGATGTTGGCTGATGCCAGATTCGCTGATGATAATGGTGCCTTCTGGTAAATCAGTTGCCAGCCTGCGAGTGCGATCTAAATCTATGGACAGATCACGCAGATCTCGATTGTTAATGCCGATGACTTTTGCTCCCAGCACAATTGCCCGGCGACGTTCATCTTCGGTGCTGACTTCCGTCAATACGCCCATATCAAGGCTGTGTGCCAATGTGGACAGCTCACGATAAGTCTCATCATTAATCACCGAAAGCATTAACAAAATGGCATCGGCCTGATAATAACGAGCCAGATAAACCTGATAGGCATCAATGATGAAATCTTTGCACAAAACCGGCTGGTGTACCGCAGAGCTAACCCTGCGGAGAAAATCATAGTTGCCCTGAAAATATTTTTCATCTGTCAGCACAGAGATTGCGGCAGCATAAGGTTGGTAAGTTTTAGCAATGCGAACCGGATCGAAATCTGTACGAATTAACCCTTTTGAAGGGGAAGCTTTTTTACATTCCAGAATAAAAACTGTTTGCTTATGGCTCAGTGCCTGATAAAACCGACGATGGCTCGGTACAATGGAATCGATAAAGCTTTCCAATGGCTGCTCTGTTTTGCGTTTGACCAGATATGCCACCTTATCATCAACAATTTTCTGTAATATATTGTTTTTCATGGTTAAATCCTTGCCGCTAATGCGGTCACTTTTTCGTAGGCTTGACCGCTGTAAATCGTATTCAATGCCACTTGAGTATTTTCCCGTAGGTTTTCTCGTCCGTGGATTTTCATCAAGAGAGCCACATTTGCGGCCACGGCATCAACATGCGCTTTTTGTCCACGACCTTGTAGTAACAGTCTCAATATATTGCAGTTTTCTTCCGGTGTTCCCCCTTTCAGTGAAGATATTGGGTGGTTCGGTAATCCAAAATCTTTTGCGGTTAATTGATACTGGATAATTTCACCGTGATTTAGTTCCGCAACGAGAGTGGGGGCATGTAAGGCAACTTCATCCATTCCTCCACTATGCACAACTGCGGCGCGCTGATAGCCCAATACCTGCAATGTATGGGCGATGGGAGCCACCAGTTCGGGGCTGTAAACACCAATCAGTGCCCGCGGGGGACGTGCCGGGTTGATCAATGGACCGAGTACATTAAATAATGTGCGAACTTTCAACTGTTGGCGAACCTGTACAACATGGCGGAATCCACTGTGATATTGTGGCGCGAACAAAAAACAAACGCCGATCTCATCCAGCGCACTGCGTGAATCCTCGGCACTGGCATCTAATGCGATGCCAAACGCGGTCAGTAAATCGGATGATCCCGAACGGCTGGAGGTGCTGCGATTTCCATGTTTTGCCACTTTAAGGCCACAGGCAGCCGCAACAAAGGCGCTGGTTGTGGAAATATTGATGCTGTTTGTCCCATCTCCGCCTGTACCTACGATATCGCAGAATGTGTAATCAGGACGTGGAAAGGGTGAGGCATTCGCCAATAATGCCTGTGCCGCACCCGCAATTTCCTGTGGCTGCTCGCCGTGCAGTTTCATGCTGACCAGTACAGCCGCCAATTGAGCGTCACTCAGTTCACCACAAACAATCGCGGTAAATAATTGTTGGCTTTCTTGTTGTGTCAGTGTTTGGGCACTGAACAATTTTTCGAAAATTAACTGCATTTTCCTATTCCTTATTATTCCTGTACCCATGCCAGAGTTTGTTCAAGTAATTTAGCTCCCTGTGTGGTCAGGATGGATTCAGGATGGAACTGGAACCCACAGACTTTATGCCTGTCATGACGTACCGCCATCACTGTATCACCACAAGAAGCCGAGACCACCAGCGTGTCGGGAATACTCATCCCTGCAAGGGAATGATAACGGGCAACGGGCAGGGGGTTGATTAGGCCGGAAAACATGGCCTGTCCATCATGAGTGGCCAGAGTGGCCTTTCCGTGCAGAATTTCTCTGGCGGCAGAGATTGTTCCACCATAAGCTTCAATAATCGCTTGGTGCCCAAGACATATCCCAATCACAGGAACTTGGCTAATGATACGTTTGAGCAACTGGGGCATACAGCCAGCATCTGCCGGCTTTCCCGGGCCGGGTGATAACATTAGAAGCGGTGATTCCATCATACTAAGTTGTGCCATGATTGTTTCTGTTGACACTGTATTACGGTAGATAACGACCTGATGATCACTGGCACGCAGTTGATCCACGAGGTTATAGGTAAACGAATCAACATTATCGAGCAAAAGAATATTTGCCATTAGAATGTTACCTCCGCCTTGTGTGCCTGAATAATCGCACGAATAACGGCTCTGGCTTTACTGTGAGTTTCATCGACTTCTGATTCGGGAATGGAATCTAAAACAATGCCCGCACCTACTTGAACGGCAGCTATGCCGTTTTCTACATAGGCAGAGCGGATCACAATGCACGTATCAAAATCCCCCTTGCCAGTGAAATAACCGACGGCACCACCATAACTGCCACGTCGTTCACCTTCATGTTGTGCAATGAGTTGCATCGCCCGAACTTTCGGGGCTCCTGTCAATGTGCCCATATTCATGCACGCTTGATAAGCATGAAAGACATCCAGATCGTGGCGGAGTGTGCCTACGACACGAGAAACGAGATGCATGACAAACGAATAGCGATCAACTTTGGTTAAATCTGCCACATAGCGGCTACCCGGTTCACAAATACGTGCTAAATCGTTGCGCGCCAAATCAACCAGCATCAGGTGTTCAGAAAGCTCTTTGGCATCGGTACGCATTTCCAGTTCAATCCGGCTATCTAGATCGGCATCCAGTGTGCCGTTGGCATTGCGTCCACGGGGACGTGTTCCGGCTATTGGGTAGATTTCGATCTGACGACTGCGGGTATCATATTTAAGGGCACTTTCTGGAGAAGCACCAAACAGACAAAAGTCCTGATCCTGCATGAAGAACATATAAGGACTGGGGTTTTGATGTTTCAGCGTTTGGTAAGCATTGAGTGGAGAAGGACAGGGTAAGGTGAAACGCCGTGACGGAACTGCCTGAAAAATGTCGCCTTGACGGATGGATTGCTGTAATTGCTGCACGATGTCTGCATATTGGTCATCACTTTGATTACAGGCAATGGTCATGTCTGGTAATTTCACAGATTCAAGTGGTTGGCCGGGTTTCGAAATGGCAGCAGTTAATGTGGTCAGGCGGTCATGAAGACGCTGTTTTTCTGAATCTGATTCACCAAACAGTGACGTTTGCAAGAATGCGTGTTTATTTCGATGGTCGATCACTAATAGCGTTTCTGCGAGATAAAAACAGAAATCAGGGCAACGTTGATGAGTTTTGACCTTGGGAAGCGGTTCAAATCCTGCAACTAAATCGTAAGCAAACAGTCCGCCCACGAAAATTGCGTCTGGAGTTCCAGTAAGGGGGGATAATGTCATTAGTGTCCGCAATGCATCGAAAATAGAATCGGCCTTTAAACGGCTATCTTCATCCAGATTGTGCCCAGTTGCGGGAAACTGTGCCTGGAGAATATGTAATCCAACATGCAATTGGGCTTTTGCTGAGAGTAAATCGGTGAGTATAGGCAGTAGATTTCGGCCATTTTCGGTGAGGGCTTCAAAAGTGACTTGCCGTTCGTTGGCTGTAATTCTCATGGCACTGTCGATGATTAACAGGCTTTTCAAATTCCTTTTGCTGCTTATTTCAGCTGATTCCAGTAATAACGTGGCTGGGCGATTACTACAAAGCTGATTGAAAAGTAGAGTTGGGTCTGTTTGGTAAACAGTGTCTACTTGATTGATTGAAATCTTAAAATTTTTATTCATCATACTTGCCCCGTTGCTACCTTTAGCCACAAATTTTGGTTATAAAAAAACCCGCTTTTGGGGCGGGTTGCGGCACTTTCGTATCTATACTTATGTGCGTGATTCAACCGCCCTGAACGGGAAGTTGCGCCACCAGCGAATTGCCTGCATAAATACGATCATTTTCTCTGTGCCTTAGTTTGTTAAGTGGAATAAGGATAAATAGTAAAGCGTCCCGCTGACCTTTGTACTAGTTAACTGGATCAAGGCTTGCTTGTCAATGATTTTTTGATGTCTTTAGAAATATAATAAGGGGAGGGTGTAAATTGGAAAAACGGTGATTTGAAATTTATTGGGTAATATTTCTATTGTTACTAATATAGTTAAAATTAATTTAAAATATGATAATAAATTAATGTTTTTATAAATATCTAATATTTTTTCATATTATAAATATATTGACTGTTTTTTTGTATTTTATTAGATGCATTGAGGGATTACATCAATTGGTATTATTTTTTATAATAATAATTCAATTGCAAATATATTTTAATAGCCTTGTCGTGATTTAAAAATGTTATTTTGATTTTAATCATAATATCAGTTTTTAATTGAGGTCTATGTTTATGAAAGCAAGTAAAATTATTTTATATTTAATATTATTTTTCATTACCTTGATTGCTTTTAATAATGCTGGTGCAATTGAATTAATGAGTGATGATATTGTTTTAAGCGGAAATTATGATGAATTAGGAAAAAATAAAAACAAAAGTAATCTATCTGCAGATTATAATATGATTTTTAAAAATGACAGTAAGAATGATAATTTGGAAATTAAAATGTTAGGTCACCAATGTATGTATAAAGTTGGAGATGAATATATAAACTTGAAACCTGGGGATAAGCATAATGAGAGTCTTGAGGATAGTAATTATTTTTTTCAGGGATGCTCAGGTGCAAATAAGTTAGTAAAATGGGAAGTAAGTACTTATAAGAAGGGTAAGAAATATAAATCATGTGTTTTTAGAATGGAGACGTATTTACCATCGTTTCCAGGGGCGTATCTTGTGTGGCAGAGCATAGTTGAAACTGATGATTGCCATCTTGAAATGACTGCTACATGTAACGGAGTAAATTGTTTAAATAAAAATATTAATAGTAATACAAGTAATAATCCCAGCAATATTGTTATAACCATCAAAGACGATAACAATTGGGAGCCTCCAACAATTATCTCACCTAAACCGAATGCAACAGTTGAAAATAACTATATTACAATTTCAGGAAAAGGCTTTATGGAAGATGGGGGGTTACCTACTCTTGTTACAAATTTTAATGGTTATACTTATTCTGTTCGATCTACAACAGTTGCAGAAATCTGGAGTGGGCAACTCTGGATAAATTGTGGTATTACCGGCACAGTTGGCATTCAGACCATGGAAAATTCTGATGTAACCTTTAACGGTCCACCCTGTGAAGCAACAATTACCTCAATTCAAAATGGGCAGACCATTCCGGCAGGGGAATATAGCTTATCAGGCCGAGTGAATAGTGATACGGCTGATAATGCCAGACATATGCAGGTACAAATAACGGGTTACCAAAAAGATGGATCTATTTATGCGCCGACAAAAAGCTACACTCCAGATGTTGATACTGGAACTGGCAAATGGAGTCTGGGAGGTTTAGAAGCCGTTTGCGGTATTAACTATAACGTATCTGTGTCTACTAATTCATTTGGAACACCGTCTGCTAGTCAATCAATTTTACCCAGTTTAATAGGATCAAACATTTCCTATCATACGCCGGACTGTCCGTTTGCGATAACTAAGCCTAAAAATTATGAAGTAGTTTCTTCAACGACTGGTGATATACAGGATATCTCAATTGGTGGTAGGGCCATTGATGGAACTATTGTTGTTATTAATGTGAAATCTTTAGGTTCTCAAGATGACCCAGGCCAGTCTTTTAATGGAAATGTTGTGGACAATAAGTGGAGTGTCGAAGCGAAAGGTCTACCTATAGGAATTATAAAAATTCGGGCTGATAATAGTGAAACAGCAGAAGTTCCTATTCAAAATAGTAGTGCTGAAGTAACTGTACTGAGTTCTAAAATTTTTTCTGTAGAAACTAAAAACAACAATGTTTTCACCGAATTTTATGGAACATCTATGCCATATATTTATGTTCATGATGAAGGTTTAGAAACTGTAGTTCAAATATTTCTGAATGGGATTGAATTAGATGAAGGAGATCCAGACACCATGGGTAATTGGAAAGATAAAGTTAAACATTATGCCAGAAGAGGAATATATATTATTACTTTTCGAGAGGATGCTGGTGATTCCAATTATACATCGCGAGATGAAAAAATATTAAAATGTACAGGTGGTGATCGAGGGATGACTTGCGTTAACCATGAATAACTATCACTGCATATTTAAGGAGATTGCTATGATTATTATTAGATCGATATTTATATTGTTTGTTTTATTTTATTTCGATAATTCATTTTCTGATGCTACATTGAAATACCCACCTTTAGAGAGTATTGCTGGAGGGGAAAAAAGTTGTGAAGATAGTTCCGATGATAAATGTAAGTATTGGGTTGTTAGTATTTTTTATAGGGATATGAATAATAAAAAGCATCAGCTATGTAGTGGTTCGTTAATCGCGCCAAACTATGTATTAACTGCTGCACATTGTATGAAGGAAGAGCATATGGCCAAAGAATATATTGTGATGAGTTATGATAAAAAAACAATCGGCACTTCATCATATGAAAAAGTTAAAGAATATGGGGGTTATGATTTTGCACTTCTACAGCTGAATGAACCAGTAGAATTAAAAAAATACGGGCGTGTTCGCCGTTTCTTTAATTACGATGGAGCTTATGAAAAACTAAATAACAATTATTATGCATCTTATATTTATGGTTATGGTTTATTGGGAATTAATGAAAAAACAGGTGTTCAAGTAAATAATGATGTAACCCAGCGTCGAGCTGATGTGAAAATTGTTACTCCAGCTCTTGATGCTAGAGGTTGGCAGGGGTTGATGGTAGAAGCAAATAAAAGTAAAGATTTAAAGCCGGGGGTTATACAGTGGGGGGATTCTGGTGGCCCAATGATTTGGGACGATACAATTATTGGCGTAGCTTCTTGGGGATTTGATACGTTTGAAAGAAAAGATGGAAATGATAAACGTGATTATCCTTTTTTCATATTTTCAGATGTTACTGGAAAGTATGATGATAACTATTTTGGCAAAAATCTTATTTTTGGACAATGGTTTTCTAAGGAGATGGAACAGATTTGGATTGATAACCCAGATTGGAATTCCCACTTAGCAAAACGAAGTGAGTATATTCATGTTGAGGGTTGGGGAAGACCATCGAGTAAAATAAATCTTTTTTATTCTATTGATGAAGGTCAAGAACACTTATTTTCATGTAAGGAATCAGTTAATAGTCAGGGGAAATGGAAGTGCGACATTCCACGTAATGAATTTATTACTGAAATCCTTGGTGAGGAAAACGATTATAAGGTAACTATTACAGCTAAGGAGGCGGAGGCTCCACCGCAAGGTAAGTCATGGAGAGAAGATATTGTAGAAGCAAAAATCCCCTCTATTGCGAAAGCATTTGGTATTGTTTATCCAGTCGATAATACAATTGTATCTACTAAGGATTTTACGGTGCGTGGCTATGCTGATCCTGGTTCAGACGTTCAATTGACATTGCAATCTAATATAAGTGGTCGTAGTTACATACAAGAAGAATTATGTAAAGATCTCGAAAATAAGAGTTTAATAAAAACAACATATTATGGACTCTGGTCATGTACTATAGATTTTGAAATTATAAATAAAATTGACAATCCTAATGATAACATAAAGTGGAATTATAAAATAACTGCAAATCAAAAAACAAAAGAAACAAATATTTATGATCAGGTTGATATACTCTTTCAGCCAAAAGAATATATTAAATTAAACGTTACAGAAAATACAGAAATAAAATACAAAAAAATGGTGGATTTTAGCGTAAATTACGTTAAGGAAGCTAAGCTTTTTTGTATATTTAGCCAAACACACTTAGATTGTAAAAATGATAAAATTAATCAAGATAAATTTTATTTACTCAATGTTGAGGAAGGTAGGGAACGTTCCTATAAAATAGGCGCAATGCAAAAGATTGAGGATGCTGACCCTCTTGATCCTAAATTATTTCTTGGCAAATCGAATTATTTTGGCTCGGGCTATTTTAGCCCTGAATTTATTGATAAGCATAGAATTAGCAATCCAAAAGAGATTATATCTACTGAACTTAAAGGTCAAAAATTATCTGGTATTGGAGGTGATGATAGCCGTTATATTTTGCAGAATGGTGATATACTTTTATCTTCAGAATATTCTATAAACATAGAAGGAGAGAATGAAAATTATTATTCCGAAGCCAGATTAGACAAAGAACAAAATTCTGGGGTTATTCCAATAAAATATGGTGATTATAAAAATAAAAAGAAATTTCCTATTTGGGATATCACTCTTCCTTCTACATTGAAAGACAGCCTCTATCGTATTGAAGTAGTAGACAAATATCATCCATTGGGATTGGCTGATATCAAAAAAAATTGGCAGGGATCGTCTCCTGATAAAAGCTACTTTAGTATAAAAACTCCTAATGTCGAGATTAAAAATCCTTCTGAAGGAGGGACAGAAATTGTCGGTACCCCAAGTTTTTTGTCAGGGCGATCTAATGTGCCGGGAGATGAGGTCGATATTAAAAGACGCAGGATCGATAGCTCATCAGAATTGAAGGAAAATATTCAAAACCTTGCACAAGAAACAGTTATTTGCTCGGGAGCTGTGGTCAGTGACAATGGTAACTGGCAGTGTGACAGACCAATAATTTTTCCTGTGGGTACTTATGAACTGACCGCTGAATTGATAAAAGAAGGAAAAGTGGTTGCCACAGATATTACACACATTACCGTCGAAGATAAAAATGATGATAAGCCCGAAAAGAAAAAATTTGAGATAAATAACCCCAAGAATAATTCAACCATTGATCCAGATAACCCTATTACCTTTTCTGGCACATTTAGCGGCCCTGCCGGAGGCGGTGGAGGTGGCGGATTTGGTGGTTTTCTGAGTAGTTTGATTGGCGGGATTTTTGGTGCGGTGAGGGAATTGCCTCCTTACTCAGCGGTGCACTTGGCTTCTTTTGGGAGTTCACGATTCATCCGGGGGCTATTTTCGGGGGTGATACCTATACGATGGAGTTACAGGAAACCCAAAGTGGAGGGAACGTCGGTGAGCCTATAAGATGGACTTTTACTGTTCCGATGCGTATTACTGAACCTAAACCGGATGCGCAATATAAATTAGATGACGGAATTACCATTAAAGGTCAGGGAAGCCCCGGTCAACTTGTTTTTGTTGCAGGTTCTGAATATACCCTGCCACCAGAAAAAGTGACTTTACCGATTTCAAGTGAGGGGATCATTTGTACCGCAACGGTGGATAAAGAAGGAAAGTGGACGTGCCCCGATAACCCTGCCTTGACCGTAGCTAATAAAGGGACGTTTTTCCTTTATGCGGCTCAATATCAAAAAACAGGCTCGGCTCAATTGGGTGAATTGGGCGATACGTATGAAAGAACCTCACAGGTCACGCGTAAGTATGAAGTTACCGAAACAAAAATAAACATCACTGCCCCCAATCATGGAGCTAAAATAACAAAACTACCTTTTACAATTTCAGGTACGGGAGAAAAGGGATCTCAGGTATATATCGAAGGTTTTGGTGGCGCCGATGATTGTAATACTACTGTTGATACCTCATCAGGCCAATGGTCATGTGGGCCTTATCAGCCGGAAGATGGCAAATATACCCTCTCCGCAGATCAATTTATCGATAATCAGTTAGATTCAACTGCGCAAGCGTCTTTTGAAGTCCAGACGAAAACCGTCAGGCCAGTAGTTATCACGCAACCGCATAACGACGGGATATATCGGCACCTTGACAGCATCTTACCGAAAGGGACAGGCGAACCGGGAACAACGGTCTGTTTGGATAAAAAAGTGCTTTCTCAGGTCTGTAAGAATGGAGTCACTGTGGATGAAAAGGGAAACTGGGAGTGGGCCGATGGGTTGGATACCTCAGTTAAAGGGGAACAAAAATTAGTGGCGACGGCTTTTTTGGACAAACTGCGACAATCCACAGTGAAGGTTACATTTGAGATAGCTCCTGACTCCGGTGAAACCACGTTAACCGTAGAAACGCCCCAAGAAAATGAAGTTATCAAAATGCCTTCATATACCTTTAGCGGCACGATACCGAGTAACGCTAAGACAGTCACGGTGAAAGCGTTTGGCGGCCATAATGACTGTAATGCGAAGCTTAATATGAAGGATTACACCTGGGCATGCGGGCCTTACAGTTCCGTACCGGGAGATTATGATGTGGCTGTGGTGGATGATGCAGGTTCCCAGATTAACAGGAGCTTCAAAGTGCGTTATGGCGCTAATTTGCAAATGCGTGTGCTTGTACCGACAGAAGGAGAACAAATTACGACTTCAACATATAAAATCAACGGCAAAGGTCAGGCAGGGGCGAGAATCACAGTTTCCGTTTCAGGCAAGCAAATCTGTGATGTTTTGGTTGATGAAAATCAGGATTGGAATTGCCCTGCGATTCAGTCTATCCCAGGTGCTTATCGGTTTTTAGCGCAACAATGGGTGGATGATGTGCCATCTGGCAAAGCTATAACACGAAATTATGAAGTTGGTATATCGGATATTACCATTGATTCTACTGCTGAGCCAATCTGTACGGTTACAAGTGCAAGTAAAATTGCGAAGACGCCAGTGGAATATACTCCTACTATAGAGAGCAATGGAACTATTTTTATTCCAATTACGGGAACGGCAACGAAAGGTGCGTATGTTTCTCTGAAAGCAAAATCTGTAAATGGAAGTTCTTGGGACTGTGGCCCCATACAGACTTCAAAAACGGATGGTAAATGGAGTTGTAGTATAAATAATGCACAGTTGGGAACATATCAGATAGAGGCTACACAATCCCTTATGGTTAATGACCATCTTTTTGAAAATAAAGCAGAAAATAAGGTAAGCGTGGATGTTTTAAACATCACTTATCCGTCAAATGGGGATATAGTGGTTTCATACCACTCGCCAATATCTCTTAATGTGTCAGGAAAAGCGCCGCCAAGAATGGTAGTTTCATATAAAATTCAGAATGTAGATATTTATAACGGAGCTAGTTCACCTACAGATATTAAACAAGGGAGTGTAATTGCAGATGATCAAGGAAACTGGAGTTCTACAGTAGAACGTAATGGATTTGGAAAGCAAAATTTAACCGTTTCTGCTCCATTTTGTGGACAAGAAACTTATTCTGAAAGCAATTTTCGTTACCATTCATATCTTAAATGAGTATTTCATTTTTTTATTTGTGTATGAAACAATTTAATTCAATATTTTTTTGGTATTTAATATGCGACTGGAGTTTTACAGTCGCATATTATTATTTATAAAGATAGAGAAAAACTAACACCTCTTTCAGTGTTAGCTTTTTGATTGTTTATAAATCATAACTTATGATCTGGCAAAATCGGTTCCATTTTCTGTGTTATCATCCCCGCTTCATACTTGATATCACTTGATAGATAGTACCCTTGTTTCTCACACGACAAAAACAGGTACAGTACAATGACTGAAGCCGCCAGTGAACTGATAAGACGCTATGACCTGCATAGCCATACGACCGCTTCAGATGGAGTTTTATCACCGGAACAGCTTGTGGATAGGGCGGTTTCTATGGGTATCAACGTACTGGCAATCACCGATCATGATACTACGGATGGTATTCCTCCTGCCTTAAACCATATTCAGCAAAATAATTTGCCTTTGACGTTGGTATCCGGCGTTGAAATTTCGACATTATGGGAAAATTTTGAAATCCATATTGTCGCCCTGAATATCGATACTGATTGCGTTTTTTTGACAAACTTTCTCTCCAATCAGGAGACGTTGAGGAAACAGCGTGGTATTGAAATTGGGCTGCGTCTTGCTAAGGCGGGTATTCCTGACACTTGGGAAGGTGCATCTCGATTGGCGAATGGTGGGCAGGTCACCCGTGGGCATTTTGCCCGTTATTTGATTGAAACAGGCATTGAACCTACGATCCCGAAAGTGTTCAAAAAGTATCTGGCGAAGGGAAAAATCGGTTATGTCCCTCCGCAATGGTGTACAATTGAGCAGGCTATTGAAACTATTCATCAAGCTGGGGGGCAGGCTGTGATTGCCCATCCGGGCAGGTATGATTTATCGATGAAATGGCTGAAGCGTTTGATAGCCTGGTTTCAACAACATGGCGGTGATGCAATGGAAGTTGCGCAGTGCCAGCAGGCACCTAATGAAAGGCAACAACTTGGTCAATTGGCAAAGGAATATGGACTTAAAGTATCATTAGGCTCGGATTTTCACCAACCCTGTTCATGGATAGAGCTAGGGCGCAATTTGTGGTTACCCGGTGATGTAATACCGATATGGCATGATTGGTCACGCTAGGGGCTGCATAGAGTAAGAGGTTATACTTGTGAGCCAGTTTTTTTATATCCATCCTGACAATCCACAATCCCGCTTAATTGGGCAAAGTGTAGATGTGTTAAAAAAGGGTGGAGTTGTCATTTATCCTACTGATTCAGGCTACGCTATTGGGTGTTGCCTTGAAAACAAGGATGCCATGACACGCATATGCCGTATTCGCCAATTGGATGGACGCCACAATTTTACCCTGATGTGCCGTGATCTTTCTGAAATTGCGACTTATGCGCATGTGGATAATCAGGCATTCAGATTGATAAAAAATAATACGCCCGGTAATTACACCTTTATTTTACAGGCGACGAAAGACGTTCCCCGTCGTTTGATGAACGAAAAGCGTAAAACTATCGGCCTACGTGTCCCTTCCAATCCTATTGCTTTGGCATTACTGGAAGGAATGAGAGAGCCACTGATGTCATGTAGCTTGATTTTACCCGGAAATGATTTTGCGGAATCTGATCCAGAAGAGATTAAGGATGTGCTGGGTAAACAGGTTGATTTAATTATTCACGGTGGTTATCTTGGGCAGCAACCGACGACGGTAATTGATTTGACCGGAGATTTTCCGGAGGTTCTGCGCGAAGGTGAAGGGGATGTAACACCTTTTCTATAAGGTGAATGATTCACATTTTTATTTTATGACACGACGCCTGTGAAGGCGACAACAGAGGTTGCTCAATGAGCGATAAAACACAAAAAACGCAAAAAACAGAAAGAACAGAAAAGTTACAAAAAATTCTCGCGCGTGCTGGCCATGGTTCTCGCCGCGAAATTGAGGGCTATATCCAAGAGGGACGGATTAGCATCGATGGCAAGACCGCAACGTTGGGTGATCGAATCGAAGTCAAACCCTCCATAAAAATTCGCCTTGATGGGCGTATCTTAAATATCAAAGAGCCACAAAAAACGATTTGTCGCGTTCTGGCCTATTATAAGCCTGAAGGTGAGCTGTGTACTCGACATGATCCTGAAGGGCGTCCAACAGTGTTTGATCGCCTGCCTAAAATGCAGGATGCTCGCTGGATTGCCGTAGGGCGTCTGGACATCAATACTTGCGGACTGTTGCTGTTTACGACGGATGGAGAACTGGCAAACCGCCTGATGCATCCGCGCTGTGAAGTTGAGCGTGAATATGCTGTTCGCGTTTTCGGTGAAGTAGACAATGCGAAACTTCGTCAGTTGACACAGGGTGTTCAGTTGGAAGACGGGCCTGCCTCCTTCAAAACTATCTCATTCAAGGGTGGTGAAGGTATCAACCAGTGGTACAACGTGACACTGACGGAAGGTCGTAACCGTGAAGTTAGGCGTTTGTGGGAAGCTGTTGGCGTGCAAGTTAGCCGCTTGATCCGTGTCCGTTATGGTGATATCGATCTACCGAAAGGTTTACCTCGTGGTGGATGGACAGAACTGGGGCTGGAGCAGACTAACTATTTACGTCAGTTGGTTGATTTAAATGAAGAAACCATGTCCAAAGTTGCGGTTGAGCGTGATCAACGCCGTATCAAGGCCAATCAGATCCGCCGGGCAGTAAAACGGCATTCTCAGGTCGGCTCCTCCCGTCCAGCGGGGAAACGCCCTGCAAGTAGTTCTCGTCAGAATGCAGGAAGAAAAGCGGCACCTAAAGGCCGTTAATGTTCCAGGGTCGCTGTTTCAGTGTTATATCAAGGCTGAAACAGCGGCTTTTTATCTATTTTACTAATCAATCTTACCAATCAACCCCTTTCTGAGCTTTGATTCCCGCATCAAACGCATGTTTTACTGGGCGCATTTCCGTAATGGTATCTGCAAGTTCAAGTAATTCACGATGGCAGCCCCGTCCGGTAATAATGACAGACTGATGGGCAGGACGTTGTTTGAGTGCAGTAAGTACATCGGTTAGGTCAAGATATTTGTAACTGACCATATAGGTCAGTTCATCCAGAACGACAAGCTGCAATGAGGGATCGGATAACATCGTCAGGGCATGTTGCCATACAGCTTGGCAGGCTGCGATGTCAGTTTCACGGTTTTGCGTCTCCCATGTGAACCCTGTCGCCATGACATGAAACTCAACACCCTGTTGTGCCAGTAGGTTCCTTTCGCCGCTTTCCCATGTTCCCTTGATAAATTGAATAACGCCGGCACGCTGACCATGGCCGATTGCACGAGTGACTGTGCCAAACGCAGCGGTTGTTTTCCCTTTACCATTTCCGGTGAATACTATGACGATACCCCGTTTTTGTTGGGCAGCGTCAATGCGGGCATCGACTTTCTCTTTCAGGCGCTGTTGCCTTTTCTTGTACTGTCCGTTATCCATTGGCATTATTTGGCAGGCCCCGCTTTACGACCCGGCTGAGCATCAAAGCTGATACCTGAATCACTCAGGCTGTCATCACCCATCAGATAGAGATAGACCGGCATGATCTCGGCAGGGATTTTTAATTTGGTCGCATTTTCATCAGGAAATGCACTCGCACGCATACTGGTGCGTGTACCTCCAGGATTAATGCAGTTAATACGCAAGGCAGTTTCCTGATACTCCTGCGCTAAAACCTGCATTAGGCCTTCTGTTGCAAATTTGGAAACAGCATATGCACCCCAGCCACTTCTTCCTTCACGCCCCACACTGGAACTGGTAAATACCAGAGAGCCGTTGGGGGATTTCAATAACAGGGGAATTAACACCTGAGTCAGCATGAAAGTCGCGTTGACATTCACTTGCATGACTTCATGCCAAAGCTGAACAGGCTGTTCTATGACAGGTGCGACAACACCCAGTAGACCTGCATTGTGTAATACACCGTCCAGACGGGGATAACGCTGAGTGAGTTCATTTGCAAAGGCCTGGCATTCTTCGGCTGTCACGGTTAAAAGATCCATTGTGTAAATGGTAACCGGCAAGCCGCTTTCGTTTTCGATTTGCTGTTTGACCGCTTCCAGTTTTGCTGTTGTGCGCCCCAGCAAAATAACCTGTGCACCGTGGCGAGCATAAGTTAGCGCCGCTTCACGACCAATGCCGTCTCCGGCACCAGTGACTAAAATGATTTTCTGTTGCAGCAGATCATGATTGGGTTGGTAATCTAACATCTGACTATCTTCCTATGGTTTTTAGGAACCTGTTTTTTTAAAGCTATTACTTAAGGCGTATGGCATCTGCCATTTTAGGCTGACACATGAAGTCTGTCATCAGAACAAAACTTAATGCCCCCGTCAAATTTGCTCAATATAGACAGAAAAGAACAGAGCTCTGATGAGATAGGATGCAAGTAAACTGTTAGAGCACAGCCTCCGGTTTTTAGTTAGAATGAAGAATATTGTTCATCATAATTGAAGATAAGGTGGATCTGTGGAGTATTTATCTCTATACGGACTGTTCTTGGCCAAAGTGGTTACTATGTTATTAGCAGTCGTCGTTCTGGCAGTATTTTGTATCGGATTGGGTGTACGTAAAACCATGCACAAAGGGGAGTTGCGTCTGACCAATTTGGGTGAATCATACAGGGAAAAACAGCGCCAGATGCAGCAGGCTCGGATGAGTGAAGCAGAGCAGAAAATTTGGCAGAAGGCGTTAAAAAAACAGCAGAAAAATGATGCCAAGCAGAAAAAGGCAGAGGCTAAAGCGAGTCAGAAAGGTTTACAGAAACCGAACCTTTATGTTCTGGATTTTAAAGGTAGTATGGATGCCCATGAAGTTGATTCCCTCCGTGAAGAGATAAGCGCCATACTCGCTGTGGCAGATAGCAAGGATGAAGTGTTACTGCGTTTAGAAAGCCCCGGAGGCATGGTACATGGTTATGGGCTTGCTGCATCTCAGTTGGCTCGTCTACGGCAGAAAGGAATACGTCTGACGATTGCCGTGGATAAAGTTGCCGCAAGTGGTGGTTACATGATGGCTTGTGTGGCAGATCGCATTATTGCTGCCCCTTTTGCGATTATTGGTTCTATCGGTGTTGTGGCCCAGCTCCCGAATATCCACCGATTGCTCAAGAAAAATGATATTGATGTAGAACTGCATACTGCCGGGGAATACAAACGTACTCTGACTGTTTTGGGAGAAAATACTGAGCAGGGACGGCAGAAATTTCAGGAAGATTTGAACGAAACTCATAAATTATTCAAATCATTTATTTATCAGCATCGTCCATCTTTGGATGTGGAAAAAGTAGCCACTGGCGAATATTGGTATGGTACGCAGGCAAAAGAAAATGGGTTAATTGATGATGTGGGTGTCAGTGATGATTTCCTGATTGAACAGATCGAACACTGTGAAGTCGTCGGGGTCAGTTATTCTCGTCGTAAACGTGTGATAGAGCGTTTCATGGGCAGTGCAATGGAGAATGTTGATAAATTGTTCATGCGCTGGTGGCAAAGGGGCGAAAAGCCACTGTTCTGATAATTTAGGTATCAGCTAGAACAGATATAGAACAATAAAGGGTAATAAGGTGGAAAGTGACGGTTTGGCTATCCCTTATTACCCATACAATAATTGATGATCTATCAGGGATTACCCCATAAAATTTCTAGTCTGCTAAATGATACTTTTCGGATAATATATGTGCTAAATGTTTAAACATATTAAACACAGCGGTACTTTTCGTGGTAGGCAGATTATAGCTATCCAAAAAATATTCTCCCTTAAAAACGAGCACTTCGCCTTTTTGTTCTACATCATCTGCATACATTCCCTGAATAAAATCGTCGTGTTTCCTAATGATTTTATTTGCTTTTTCCAGTAACTGTTTACGCTTAATGGGTAATGTTTTAGTTTGCATCGATTATGCTCCTCCAAAAAATAAGTTGTTGCGCATCGTTTTTTATCAGGTAGAGTGTGGGCTTTTCGTCATGCAGATGGAAGATTTTGTTTACAACTGTTAAATCATACAATTGCATGGCATGTGCTGGTATATAAAATACCTTAAATATTTCAAAGGTTTTTGCGCTTGAGCAAAGTACAAGATAAAAATTAGTTGATATCTTGCAAATCTATCGCAATATAAAAAGAGAATTTATTTTATATATCGCAACATAACGCCGTGATTTCCGCCATCTGAAAAGAAGATAATTAGGTAAAGGTAACTATGGGTAAAGCTCTTGTTATAGTGGAGTCCCCGGCAAAAGCCAAAACAATCAATAAATATCTGGGGAATGACTACGTTGTAAAATCCAGTGTAGGTCATATCCGTGATTTGCCGACCAGTGGAGCAGCGAGTCAAAAGAGTTCGAACTCATCAACCGATAAGAATAAAAAGAAAAAGGATGAGAAGACAGCGCTGGTTAACCGAATGGGAGTTGATCCCTATCACGGTTGGGAAGCGGATTACCAAATTTTGCCCGGTAAGGAAAAAGTTGTCGCAGAACTGAAAACGCTTGCTGAGAAAGCCGATCATATCTATCTCGCGACGGACCTTGACCGCGAAGGGGAAGCCATTGCATGGCACCTACGAGAAGTTATCGGTGGAGGAGAGGAGCGTTTCAGTCGGGTTGTATTCAACGAGATCACCAAAAATGCCATCACTCAGGCTTTTGACAATCCTGGTGAACTGAACATCGACCGTGTAAATGCACAGCAGGCGCGCCGTTTTATGGATCGCGTCGTGGGTTATATGGTTTCACCGCTGTTGTGGAAGAAAGTCGCCAGGGGGCTGTCTGCCGGGCGCGTTCAATCCGTGGCGGTTCGCCTTATTGTTGAGCGGGAGCGTGAAATCAAGGCCTTTGTGCCAGAAGAATACTGGCAATTGCATGCGGACTTAATGGCTAAAGGAGACATAGCGCTCCATATGGAAGTTACCCATGAAGGGGGAAAACCATTCAAGCCCGTTAACGCACAGCAAACACAGGCTGCGGTATCCTTGCTTGAAAAAGCCGGATACAAAGTCCTTGATCGTGAAGACCGCCCGACTTCCAGTAAACCGAGTGCACCATTCATTACTTCAACACTGCAACAGGCTGCCAGTACGCGGCTTGGATTCGGTGTCAAGAAAACGATGATGATGGCACAGCGGTTATATGAAGCAGGACATATCACGTACATGCGTACTGACTCTACCAATTTGAGTCAGGATGCACTGGACATGGTTCGCGGTTATATCAATGATCACTTTGGTGACAAATATTTGCCAAAAACGGCCAATATCTACAGCAGTAAGGAGAATTCGCAGGAGGCTCATGAAGCTATCCGGCCTTCCAATGTAGATGTCATGGCGGAAGAACTGAAAGATATGGAAGCCGATGCACAAAAACTGTATCAGCTTATCTGGCGCCAGTTCATTGCCTGTCAGATGATGCCAGCGAAATACGATTCCACTACGCTAACAGTTCAGGCGGGGAATTTTGAACTCCGTGCCAAAGGTCGTACATTGCGTTTCGATGGTTGGACGAAAGTGATGCCAGCATTGCGCAAGGGGGATGAAGACCATACTTTACCAGTGGTTGAAGTTGGTACTGAACTTGACTTGCAACAGTTGAGCCCAAGCCAGCATTTCACGAAACCACCGGCACGTTTCAGTGAAGCATCTCTGGTCAGGGAGCTGGAAAAGCGTGGCATTGGCCGCCCATCGACTTATGCGTCAATTATTTCAACCATTCAGGATCGTGGTTATGTGCGAGGTGAAAACCGTCGATTCTATGCGGAAAAAATGGGTGAAATCGTTAATGATCGTTTAGAAGAGAACTTCAACGAATTAATGAGCTATGATTTTACCGCAAGAATGGAAGACCAGCTCGATCACGTCGCCAATAACGAAGCTAACTGGAAAGGGGTGCTTGACGAGTTTTTCACCAATTTCAGTGAACAGCTTGATGTTGCTGGCAAAGATCCTGATGAAGGCGGTATGCGTCCGAATCCAATGGTAATCACTTCTATTGATTGTCCGACGTGTAGCCGCCCAATGGGTATTCGTACGGCGACAACAGGAGTGTTTCTTGGTTGCTCTGGCTATGCGCTATCACCGAAAGAGCGTTGCAAGCAAACCATCAATTTGATCCCGGAAAACGAAATCCTGAACATTCTGGAAGGGGATGATGCGGAAACTAATGCACTGCGTGCCCGCCATCGCTGTAAAGAATGCGGTACAGCGATGGACAGCTATCTGATTGATAACCAACGTAAATTACATGTTTGTGGTAATAATCCTGCATGTGATGGTTATGAAGTGGAAGAGGGCGAATTCCGAATCAAAGGTTATGATGGCCCAATCGTTGAGTGTGATAAATGTGGTTCAGAAATGCACTTAAAAATGGGTCGTTTCGGTAAATACATGGGATGCACAAGCGAAGAGTGCAAAAACACCCGTAAGATCCTCCGTAGCGGGGAAGTTGCCCCCCCGAAAGAAGATCCGGTTCCATTACCTGAATTGCCATGTGAAAAATCGGATGCCTATTTTGTTCTGCGCGATGGTGCTGCTGGTGTATTTCTTGCAGCCAACACGTTCCCTAAATCGCGTGAAACACGAGCACCGTTGGTTGAGGAACTTGTCAAGTTCAAGGATCGCTTGCCGGAGAAGTTACGCTATCTGTCTAAGGCTCCTGTTGCTGACCCTGAAGGTCATAAAACAGTAGTGCGTTTTAGCCGTAAGACGAAGCAGCAATATGTCTCTTCGGAGAAAAACGGTAAGGCGACCGGATGGGCCGCATTTTTTGTTGATGGTGCTTGGGTAGCAAAAGAAAAGTAATGATTTTAGTGATGGGTTAGTATGTCAGTTCATTGAAATATATTCAGATGGATATTTCTTTTTTTACTAAAAACATAATTTTTCTTTCTAAAAAGCCAGTCAATTAGGACTGGCTTTTTTGTTTTTCTATAGAATTAAAACATAATATTTCTGCAATAAATGTACGATAATCGTTATCATCCCCAATTATTTGTTATATAAATATACAGCAGGTGATATAGTAGTTATATACCTATAAATATATATTCTGTATAGTTATAAGAAAATAACCATTAGCAATATAGAACATGTTTAGACTACAAAACATTCGTACATTTTATTATTAGGGACAGCGCTGATATGAAACTACAGCAATTACGTTATATTGTAGAGGTGGTTAACCATAACCTGAATGTATCTTCTACGGCAGAAGGATTGTACACCTCTCAACCAGGGATCAGCAAACAAGTCAGAATGCTTGAAGATGAATTGGGTATCCAAATATTTGCTCGCAGTGGCAAACATCTGACACATGTTACACCGGCCGGTGAAGAAGTTGTCCGTATTTCACGTGAAGTACTGTCAAAAATTGATTCAATCCGTTCCGTAGCCAGTGAACATACTTATCCGGATCGTGGGTCTCTGTATATTGCAACTACACACACCCAAGCAAGGTATGCCTTGCCTCCGGTTATCAAAGGTTTTATTGAGCGCTATCCCAATGTTTCCCTTCATATGCATCAAGGTTCACCCACTCAAATTGCGGAAGAAGTATGTAAGGGAAACAGCGACTTTGCGATAGCAACCGAAGCCCTTCATCTCTATAGCGATCTGATTATGTTGCCTTGTTATCATTGGAACCGCTCTGTAGTGGTTACGAAAGATCATCCTCTGGCAGCCAGGCAAAACGTAACGATTGAGGAGTTGGCGGAATACCCGATTGTGACATACACCTTTGGTTTTACGGGGCGTTCTGAGTTGGATGTTGCCTTTGACCAGGCTGGTCTTAAACCTAAGATAGTATTCACAGCGACAGATGCTGATGTGATTAAGACTTATGTTCGGTTAGGGCTAGGAGTTGGCGTGATTGCCAGTATGGCGGTAGAACCTGTTCAGGACAGCGATTTGGTGCGCATTGATATGCGTGATAAATTCAGCTATAGCACGACAAAGATTGGTTTCCGTCGCAGTAGTTTCCTACGTAGTTATATGTATGATTTTATCTGGCGTTTTGCTCCGCATTTAACACGAGATGTGGTTGATAAAGCTATCGCGTTGCGATCTAATGAAGAAATTGAAGAGATGTTCAAGGACATCGAATTACCGATAGCATAAAGAATCTATAATGAAAATCAGAGGAAGGTAGCTGATGTTATCTCCCTCTATTTTTTGTTGATTTTGTCATCTAGAGTTGGCTTAAAAAGAATAACCGATGCAAAAAAATCAGGAATACTAAAGTGTGGAAATCATTTACTCGAACCTACAGGAATACGGGATTAGATTTAGCTGTTTTTATCGCAATTAAAGGATATAAGTTTAGTTTGATAATGTGATAGCCATCAGTTGATACTGATGGCTTTTTTATTTAAAAATTAATAATACAGTGTTGAAACATGAATAAGAGTAGGCTGCACAGGTTATTGTCAGATACACGAAGTGTTTCTATAATAAAAATTACTTTTATAATAATCAGATAAGTAATTTTAACTGTACCTTAAATTACACTTTAAATTCACCGTTGAAAAAATTATCAGAATTCTCTATTGATGATTTTTTGTTATTACGAATGAATAGATCAAAGGATGCCTTAATTTCGGGATCTTCCAATGCTTGATAATCAAATAATGAAATGCAGGAAGAGTAAGTGAATTCGACATTGATATTTTCATTGGAAGCACAATTTGAAGCAATTTCTGAGTTGCTTCTGTCAAAATTCACTTTGTACAGTTTCATTTTTGGAATATAAATCACTTGATCTTCAACTCCAACAGCTTCAATGACACTGGCCAAAGTCAGAGTAGAGTAATGATCGTTATTCTTTTTCAACCCAAGCCTAATGGCATCTCCTTGTTTTTGCAGGAACTGAGAAAAACTTTTCATGCTGGAAGAGTTTGTATTCAAAACAATATCCATGATAAGTTGCAGCAAGTTCGTCGCGATTGAAAATCCTTTCATTACGTGGCTGTAGGTTTGGCTTTCTATATTCCTAACGCTCATTAATGGCAGTTTCTCTATGATATCGCCCCAGAATTGTACGTCAGTTCTATATTGTTGGCCATGGGTATTAGCATATTTAATAATATAATCCGTCGCAATTGAGGAAAGGGCAATCTGTGTTTTCTTTATTTCATTTAACCGCTGTATCACACCGGATTTTTCGTTGATTTGTGAAGTAATGACAAATTGGACAAGCCCATCTATATCACTGAATTGGTGGTCTGACAGGGAAAAGTTATCCTCAATTCCATCGGAAAAAAATTGTTCAGCCTGCGCTATATGGTTTAAATAGTGTTGGCGGTTTTTGTCGACTTTGATATCCATAATTCACCCTCCAGTATTTAAGTAATGATATTCAGCACTGCATGTGTGCTTTAGCCATGAATAAAACACATGTGCTTTCAGGATGTCATCACTAAAATTTGTCAATAAATGAGAGTTTACAGCCGGTTAGCAAAATGTGTGGTAACTGAATAACAAATGTTCGCTAGTATGTTATGTTTAATGGTGTAGCTGGCCATAATAAGAAAGGAGGAGTTATGTCGTTTAAATTGAAAACGGACTGTGCATCAACACTCTCCATTGGCAGTAAAACATATCATTATTACAGTTTATCCCTGTTATCTGAACAATTGGGTGAGATAGCCCGTTTGCCTAAGTCCATGAAAGTCCTGCTTGAAAATCTCCTGCGCAATATTGATGGCGATTCTGTTGTGGAAGAGGATTTGAAAGCATTGGTGGAATGGCAGAAAAACGGTCATGCAGACAGGGAAATCGCTTATCGTCCCGCCCGTGTGTTAATGCAGGATTTTACCGGCGTTCCGGCTGTAGTGGATCTTGCAGCCATGCGGGAAGCGGTTCTGCAGCTTGGTGGTAATGTTGAACAAGTTAATCCTTTGTCTCCCGTTGATCTCGTGATTGACCACTCAGTCATGGTAGATAAATTCGGTACAGAGCAGGCGTTTGAAGAAAACGTTCAGATTGAGATGGAACGTAACTATGAACGTTATCTATTTTTACGTTGGGGGCAAAAAGCCTTTAATCGTTTCCGCGTTGTGCCTCCCGGAACAGGAATTTGCCATCAGGTTAACCTTGAATATCTTGGTAAATCGGTTTGGCATGAAAACCAGAATGGCAAGGATTTTGCCTATCCTGATACGTTGGTGGGGACGGATTCTCATACAACCATGATTAACGGACTCGGTGTATTAGGTTGGGGTGTTGGGGGAATTGAAGCCGAAGCTGCTATGTTGGGGCAGCCTGTCTCCATGCTGATCCCGGATGTCGTTGGTTTTAAACTGATCGGGAAATTGCGGGAAGGGATCACGGCAACCGACCTTGTCCTGACGGTGACGCAGATGCTGCGCAAGCATGGCGTGGTTGGCAAGTTTGTCGAATTCTATGGTGATGGGCTGTCTGATTTGCCATTGGCAGATAGAGCGACTATTGCCAATATGGCGCCTGAATATGGCGCAACCTGCGGTTTCTTCCCCGTTGATGATATTACACTGGGCTATTTGCGCTTAACTGGACGCAATGAAGATGAAATTGCCTTAGTTGAAGCCTACTGTAAGAAGCAGGGATTATGGCGTAACGCAGGGGATGAACCCATTTTCACCAACAACCTTGAGTTGGATATGTCCACGGTTGAAGTTAGCTTGGCAGGGCCGAAACGCCCTCAGGATAGAGTGGCACTTGGCGATGTACCACAGGCATTCCAAGCTGCCATGGAACTGGACATCCATAAAATACAGGAGCATCAGGCGGATACGTCAGTCATTCTCGATAATCAGACTTTTGTACTGCAAGATGGCGCTGTAGTTATTGCTGCCATCACTTCCTGTACAAATACATCTAATCCCAGTGTCTTGATGACAGCAGGTTTACTTGCCAAAAAAGCAATTGAAAAAGGTTTGCAACGTCAACCGTGGGTTAAAACCTCGCTGGCACCCGGCTCCAAGGTAGTAACGGATTACCTTGAACTGGCAGGGCTCATGCCATATCTGGAAAAACTGGGTTTCAATCTAGTGGGATATGGTTGTACCACTTGTATCGGTAACTCAGGCCCATTGCCAGAGCCGATTGAAGTAGCGATTAAGCAATCTGATCTGATGGTTGGCGCGGTGCTTTCCGGTAACCGGAATTTTGAAGGGCGCATTCATCCTCTGGTGAAAACTAACTGGCTGGCATCTCCGCCACTGGTGGTTGCCTATGCACTTTCTGGCAATATGAAAAAAGATCTCACTAGGGAGCCATTAGGGCAAGATCAACAAGGACATGATATCTATCTGCAAGATATCTGGCCGGATAGTCAAGAAGTCGCTGAAGCTGTTGGTAAAGTCAGTACAGAGATGTTCCACAAAGAATACAATGCCGTTTTTGATGGTGATGAAAATTGGCAATCGTTGGAAGTGGAAAGCTCAGAAACTTATTCTTGGCAGCAGGATTCAACCTATATTCGCCTTCCCCCTTTTTTCAGCGATATGACGATTGAGCCCAAGCCGATAACTGATATCCACCAAGCCAATATACTTGTGATCTTGGGGGATTCAGTCACAACGGATCATATTTCTCCGGCGGGAAATATAAAAGCTGACAGCCCAGCAGGACGATACTTGCAGGAACATGGCGTTTCGCCGAAAGATTTTAACTCTTACGGTTCAAGGCGTGGCAATCATGAAGTTATGATGCGTGGGACGTTTGCCAATATCCGTATCCGCAACGAAATGGTGCCTGGTGTGGAAGGAGGATACACTCGCCATATTCCATCTCAAGCTCAGTTGGCGATTTATGACGCGGCCATGCTTTATCAGGAAGAAAAGACACCGTTGGCCATTATTGCAGGTAAAGAATATGGTTCCGGTTCAAGCCGTGATTGGGCAGCGAAAGGAACTAGGCTGCTGGGGGCAAGGGTCGTGATTGCGGAATCTTTTGAACGTATCCACCGTTCTAATCTGATTGGAATGGGCGTATTGCCACTGGAATTCCCACAAGGTGTCAGCCGTAAGACGCTAAACCTGACTGGTGATGAACGAATCGATATTGCAGGATTGGGATATATTGAACCCGGGCAGACTATTGCGGTGAAAATCAATTATGCCAATGGAAAAGAAACTGTCATTGATGCCCGTTGTCGCATCGATACCAATACGGAACTGGCGTATTTCTATAATGATGGTATCTTGCATTATGTGATCCGTAATATGCTGAAATAATAGTGACCGTATAATTCATCTTCAGGAATATGAACATTTAGAAAGAAACTGCGTCTACACCGACCGACGCAGTTTTTATTTTTTTGTAGAGATAAACAGAGAAATTTCAGTTTGATTTGGATAGTAAATGACCCATTCGGCTGGCTTTGGTATCCAGATAATAAGCGTTTTTAGGATTACGCCCTACAACCAGTGGTACACGCTCGACGATATTAATGCCTGCTTCTATCATGATCTCAACTTTTTTAGGGTTGTTTGTTAGAAGACGGATTGCATGAATACCCAGCAACTTATACATATCTGAGCATAGGGTGAAATCTCGCTCATCAGCAGCAAAGCCTAGTTGATGGTTGGCTTCTACGGTATCAACGCCCTTATCCTGTAATGCATAGGCGCGAATCTTATTCAGCAGACCAATATTTCGGCCTTCTTGCCGATGATACAGCAGAACACCTCTACCTTCCTTGCTAATTTGTGAAAGAGCAGTTTCCAACTGAAAACCACAGTCACATCTCAGACTGAATAAAGCATCCCCAGTAAGACATTCTGAATGGATTCGTGATAGAACAGGTTCATCGCCGGAAATATCACCGAAAACAAGAGCAACATGGTCACGGCCCGTTTTAATTTCTTCAAATCCAATCATCAGAAATTCGCCCCAAGGCGTGGGCAGTTTCGCTTCAGCTACTCGTTTTAGCTGTATTTTAGTATTCATATGTTGATTTAGCTCGTTATAAATATTGCGATACTTAGAACAATACCCGTTTAGAAATCAGCTAAAACTACGCAAAAAATTTTTTCTGATTACAGCGCATATAATGCTTACAGATTATAACAGAAATAATTCACCTGTCCGTATATAAAAGCACCAAGTGAACGGATGAAGAGAATGTTAACATGCTAAACTATAAACAAATTTTTGCAGATAGACACTGGTACACAGGATGTCGCTATTTGGGTCAAAATGGGTGTATTTGTCAGCAGATAAATAGAATAATGTCACAAAAAGGAGCAAATCAACATTTGTTGCAATAAATTACTTCCTTTGCGTGGACGAGAAATGCTAATTTAACGAGCCGCTATGTCTGTTATTTGGCATAATCAATTAGCAACAATCGATAACAGGAAAGAATGTGAAATATTTTCTAATTTTATTACTGGCACTGGTTGTTTTTGTTATCTCAGTGACTCTGGGAGCAAATAATGATCAGGTAGTGACATTTAATTATCTGATTGCCAAAGGTGATTACTCGATATCCACACTGCTGTCCGTATTGTTTGCTATCGGTTTTGTGCTTGGCTGGGGGATTTGTGGGGGTTTTTACCTGCGTGTCTGTGTGTCATTGCGACGTGCGAAACGTAAAATTAAGCGTCTGGAAGCCCAATTGGAACAGCCGGCTGAATCATCCGTAAAAACCGCATCGCCTGTAGTATTGACCAAGGAATAATTTTCCATGTTAGAGCTGTTGTTTCTGTTGCTTCCTATTGCCGCTGCTTATGGCTGGTATATGGGGCGCAGAAGTGCTCAACAAGATAAACAGCAATCTGCTGACCGTCTCTCACGTGAATATGTTGATGGTGTTAATTTTTTACTTTCTAATCAACAAGATAAGGCGGTCGATTTATTTCTTGATATGCTAAAAGAAGATAGTTCAGCATTTGAGGCACATTTAACGCTGGGAAATCTATTCCGTTCCCGTGGTGAAGTTGAAAGAGCTATCCGCATTCACCAGTCACTTATGGAAAGTGCATCTCTGACATTTGAACAGCGTTTGTTAGCTATCCAACAGCTTGGGCGTGACTATATGGCTGCTGGTGTGTATGACCGAGCAGAAAACATGTTCATTCAATTAGTTGATGAAGCCGATTTCCGTGAGAATGCTTTTAATTCCTTATTAACCATCTATCAGTCAACCAGTGACTGGAACAAAGCCATCGATGTTTCTGAGAAGCTAGTCAAACTAGGTAAACACCACTTTCGGGAAGAGATCGCCCATTTTTACTGCGAGTTAGCGCTACAATGCATGGGCAGTGATGATTTCACTGAAGCACTAGGGCATCTCAACAAGGCGGCTCAGGCAGATAAAAACTGTGCCCGTGTGTCAATTATGTTCGGCCGCATTTATATAGCGCAGAAGGAATATGCCAAAGCGACGGAGCTGCTGAAACGTATTCTCGAACAGGATAAACAACTGGTCAGTGAATCTTTGCCAATGCTGGAAGAATGTTACCAGAACTTGTCTCAACCGGAAGAATGGGAGGCTTTTGTTCAATGTTGCGTGGAAGAAAAATGTGGCGCCATTGCAGAGCTTTACCTGGCTGATATTATCGAGAAAAAAGAAGGGCGTGATATCGCTCAAAATTATATTAACCGCCAGTTGGAACGCCATCCAACTATGCGGCTGTTTTATCGCCTGATGGACTACCATTTGGCAGACGCAGAAGAGGGGCGTGCCAAAGAGAGCTTGCTCCTTCTGCGCAATATGGTGGGTGAACAGATCCGTACTAAACCCGACTATCGGTGCCATAAATGTGGTTTCACTTCCCGCTCACTTTATTGGCATTGCCCATCATGTCGTTCATGGGACACTATCAAACCAATCCGGGGTCTGGATGGTCAGTGACAGTGTCACTATTATGAGCGGCTATATCTGCGTGTTTTCATTAATACATGTTTCATTACGGACATGTTTACTTTTCATTAGTAAATTAAAGGCTGAAAAATGACATCCCACACAGCTCAAACTTTAGGTAAGCAGATTGATTCACCTGTTATTGTCGCATTGGATTATGACAATCAGGACGCGGCGTTAGCATTTGTTGACAAGATTGATCCGCAGTCCTGCCGTCTTAAAGTGGGTAAAGAGATGTTTACGCTGAATGGCCCGCAATTTATTCAGGTATTGCATCAGCGTGGCTTCGAGGTGTTTTTGGATCTCAAATTTCACGATATTCCTAATACAACGGCAAGAGCGGTAGCAGTAGCGGCTGAATTGGGTGTTTGGATGGTGAATGTTCATGCCAGTGGTGGTGCGAGAATGATGACCGCCGCTAAAGAGGCTTTGTTGCCATATGGTAAAGACGCGCCTTTGTTGATCGCAGTGACAGTTTTAACCAGTATGGAACAATCCGATCTGCTGGGCGTTGGTATTGATGTGACACCAGCACAGCACGCAGAGCGTTTGGCGACATTGACAAAACAATGTGGTTTGGATGGTGTGGTATGTTCTGCTCATGAAGCACAGCAATTGAAAGCAGTCTGCGGACAGGAATTCCAACTGGTTACGCCAGGCATTCGCCCTGAAGGCGTAGAGGCTGGAGATCAGCGCCGCATCATGACACCGCCTCAAGCCATTCAGGCTGGCGTGGATTATATGGTGATCGGGCGTCCGATTACCCGAGCAGAAAATCCAGCATTGGCATTACAGCAGATTAATCACTCTATTGGGATCGTTCATGGATAATAATTCTCGCTTGGTTTATTCGACGGATATCGGTCGCGTCCAAGAGGAAAAAGTCGAGCCTTCTCGCCCTAAAGGCGATGGTATCGTGCGCATCCAACGCCAGACCAGTGGGCGTAAAGGCAAGGGTGTTTGTATAATCACTGGCATTGATGCTGATGACCAAACGCTTGCCAAGCTGGCCGCAGAATTGAAGAAAAAATGTGGCTGTGGTGGCTCAGTTAAAGAAGGTGAAATCGAAATTCAGGGCGATAAGCGTGATTTGCTGAAGCAGCTGCTGGAAGCTAAGGGCATGACAGTTAAACTGGCTGGTGGTTGATTCGTTTCTGTCTTTTAACAGGCTATGCATAACTGGATTGTATAGCCTGTTAAGTAATATGTAGTAAATGAACGTTTTGTGTTTTTTATCTTTCTTGCGTCATAATACGTGCAGCCGCAGCAAGAACATCATTATGCGCTTTGGCGTCTTTATCACTGGGTTGGGTAAAATAGGTCACCAGAATCAAGGGAGCTTTGTCTTTATCAGGCCAAATCACCGCAATATCATTTGTAGAACCATAGTCGCAGCGACCCGTTTTATCTCCCACAATCCAATTATCTGGCACCCCGGCACGAATGCTGATACCGCCTGTTGTGTTTCCTTTCAACCACTCAACCAAGTATGTGCGTTGTGTTGCAGCAAGTGTATTACCCAATGCTAATTTATACAGGCTGTCAGCCATGGCCTGTGGGGTTGTCGTGTCGCGCTCATCACCTGGCGTAACCATATTTAACTCAGGCTCTTTGCGATCAAGGCGGAATGCGCTGTCACCGATAGATCGGGCGAATCGTGTCACATCATGCGTACCGCCTAATTGATCAAGTAGCAGATTCATCGCTGTATTGTCGCTGTATTGGATGGTTGCGGCACTTAGCTCTGCTAGTGTCATACCATCTTTGAGGTGTTTTTCTGTAATGGGGCTGTATTCGACAATGTCAGATTGCTGGTAGTGGATGCGCTGATTTAACAAACCCTCATCGGTTTCGCTTTTTTTCAGAAGAGCGGACACCGCCATCATTTTGCTGGTGCTGCATAATGGAAAGCGTTCGTGTGCACGATAGGTAATTGTTGAATGGTCTGCAGTGTCTATTAATACAACGCCAAGACGGCCATTGGCATTTTTTTCCAGAGCCGAAAGCTGATTGGTAATTTGATTTTGTTGAGTAGTAGCATGGATTGGAAACGTTATCAGGGCACCAAGTAGAGGGAAAATCGTTGCTGATATTCGTGTGAGTCTTAATGAGGAAAATGGCATATCAGGTATTTCCTTAAGGTAATGGAAATAATGTTAACGGGAAGCTGGATTGAGCAAATTATCTCGTGCTGATTGTAAAACTGCCGCTTGTTATTGGCGGCAGTTTATTTACTGTTTTCTTTAAACTATTTGTAATATCAGGCAACAGGGCGTGCCACAATATTACGGGTTTCCATTCTGACTTCTTCAATGCGTACATTAATAATGTCATTCAAACGATGAACGGCTTCACCCTTAATAAGAACGGAACCGGTCTCTTGACTGCACTGAAGCTCATCACGCACGGCGTGCAGGAATGGCCCTGGAACGAAAGCGATAGCACCATTGTCAACCAGACGAATGCGCAGGCCACCACGGGTAATATCCACAATTTCAGCAGAGAAAGTTTTATCTGTGCCAGCATGAGGATGTAGGAAACGGGCATAGAGCCAGTCGCCTACGTCACGTTCTGCCATGCGGTTTGCGCGACGACGATCTGTCAGTTGCAGGCAGACCTCTTCGGATGGCTTTTCTTCTTCGGTTTGCTGAATGATAGCTTTCAACAAACGGTGGTTAATAATATCGCTGTATTTACGGATAGGAGATGTCCAAGTCGCATAGGCATCAAAACCCAGTCCAAAGTGTGGGCCTGGTTCGGGTTTGATTTCTGCAAACGTTTGGAAGCGACGGATACGGCTATCGAGGAATTGAGTCGGTTGTTGATCCAATTCACGGCGTAACTGGCAGAAACCATCCAGTTCTAGCAGTGCATTTGCTTCAGTTTCAATACCATTTTCCTTTAAAACGTCCACAACTTGATCAATTTGTGTTGGTTCGAAACCAGTATGAACGTTATAAACGCCAAAACCTAATTTGTCACGCAGGATCTTGGCTGCGCATAGGTTCGCAGTAATCATCGCTTCTTCAACAATGCGGTTGGCAGAACGACGTTGATCAATAACGATATCAACAACATTGCCACCTTTATCAAGGACAAAGCGATAATCTGGACGCTCTTTGAAAACCAGGGCATATTGATGACGCCATTGATTGCGGCGTTCGCACATCTCTTGTAAGAGAGTGATTTGGGTAGTGACTGCTTCTGATTCTGGTTTCCAGCCGGCTTGGTGTTCCAGCCAGTCAGAAACATCGTCGTAAGCCAGTTTAAATTTCGATTCTACCCATGCAGCGAAAAATTGCATGTCGTCGCCCAATTGCCCATCTTCCAGAATGGAAACCTGGCAAACTAGTGCAGGACGGCGAGCGTTTGGCCGCAGCGAACATAAATCATCAGAGAGTTCGCGAGGCAGCATAGGAATATTGAAGCCTGGCAGATAGTTAGTGAAGCTGCGCTGATAGGCAATTTTGTCTAATTCACTGTCAGCTTTGATATAGGCAGTTGGATCGGCAATGGCGATGGACAATTTCAGGCTGCCATCATCATTCTTGACGATATGCAGCGCATCGTCCATGTCCTCGGTTGTTGCACTGTCGATGGTGACAAAATCGAGAGCGGTCAGATCGATACGCTCCAGCGAACCATCATCCAACTGACAATCGGGCATTGTTGGAGCTTCACGTTGCAGACTATGGCGTGTCAGAGTTACCCACCAAGGTGCGTAGTGATCATCACCTTTGGTAATGTAACCGGTAATTTCAGCCTGAAATCCCCGATCACCTTTCAGTGGATGACGGCGCATTTCAGCTACTGCCCAATCGCCATTTTCAAAATTATGGGTGACTTGATTAGCAGGACGGCAAAGGATTGTATCTTTTAATAATGGATGATCCGGAATAATCCACAGTCGGTTGTCGTTCTCTTTCTTTTGGACTCTTCCTACAAAACGGGTCAGAAATGGCTCAATCAAGGCTTCTGGTTCAGCGATTTCTTTCTCTTTATCGGTGTGAATAGCGGCGGTAATACGATCGCCATGCATCACTTTCTTCATCTGTGGTGGTGGAATGAAATAACTTTTCTGGCCATCGACTTCCAAAAATCCAAAGCCTTTTTCAGTTCCTTTAACTAAACCTTCTACGCGTAGGGTCTGAGCGTGGAGTTGCTGTTTTAGCTGTGCAAGCAGCGGATTGTCTTGAAACATAATAATCTGGGGAATATGGAGTTATTATCGATAATTTTGGATAACAGTTTTACGCGAATCAGGGGTATGGAGCAAGTAACATCTTATCAAAACACGCAAAACTGACTAAAAAGGTCAATAATGATACAGCTTATATCTGCTGAAAGCGGGTCCCTTCAGGCGATTGGTCAATGTCATCAAATTTTGTTGTGGGCCGATCCTTCCTACAACTCATGGCCAAGTGTGCGATAGACGGTTGGCTGGGGGATGGAGAATGGTTCGGCCAGATTGTTGATCGAGGGCTTTCCTAAATAATATATGAACTTATAGATAACTTATTAATATCGCTATTCTATTTAGGTATTTTTATCACTCAGTTTTATCAGCATACTCACATAGGTCTTCAATAATACAAGATCCACAGCGAGGTTTACGGGCAATGCAGGTATAGCGGCCGTGTAGAATCAACCAATGATGGCAATCAAGCTTGAATTCAGCCGGTACAACTTTCAGTAACTTTTTCTCGACTTCATCAACGTTTTTCCCTGGAGCAAATTGGGTACGATTGCAGACACGAAAGATATGCGTATCGACGGCGATAGTCGGCCAGCCAAAAGCCGTATTTAAAACGACATTAGCAGTCTTGCGGCCAACTCCCGGCAGTGCTTCCAGAGCCGCGCGATCTTCCGGTACTTCGCCCTGGTGCTTTTCTAACAAAATGCGGCAGGTTTTAATCACGTTCTCGGCTTTGGTGTTATATAACCCGATGGTTTTTATATACTCTTTCAGACTGTCAACACCCAGATCGAGGATCGTCTGTGGAGTATTGGCAACCGGATACAACTTTGTGGTCGCTTTATTGACGCTGACGTCAGTCGCCTGTGCTGACAGTAATACAGATATCAGCAACTCAAAAGGAGAATTGAAAGCCAACTCGGTAGTTGGCTGTGGGTTGTTATTCTGTAGGCGGGTTAAAATTGCGATCCGTTTTTGTTGATTCATACCTGATTACGTCCTCAGCTTTTCGTGATATGGCTGCCACAGCCTTTTTCTACGTTGTCATAGCGACGTGCTTGATTATCAGCCCGATTTTTGATGCGTTCATCAATGATGTATTTTCCTGCCAGCATCAAGCCTAATCCGATAAATGCACCCGGTGGCAGGATGGCTAACAGGAATGGAGAATCCATATGCATAATTTCAATGCGTAATGATTTTGCCCAACTTCCCAATAACAGATCTGCGCCATCGAAAATGGTGCCATTTCCTAAGATTTCTCGTATGGCTCCCAGTACGAATAGGGAAAAGGTTGCGCCGAGCCCCATTGCAAGGCCATCAATTGTGGAATTGTAGATCGAGTTTTTTGATGCGTAAGCTTCAGCACGGCCAATGACGATGCAGTTAGTCACGATCAAAGGGATAAATATCCCCAATGATTCATATAATCCGAAGGCGAATGCATTGATTAACATCTGGACGGCACTGACGACAGAGGCAATGATCATCACATAAATAGGAATGCGGATTTCATGGGGAACCCAGCGACGTAAAGCAGACACAGCAATGTTGGTACTTAATAGAACCAACGTTGTCGCCAACCCCAGCCCCAGAGCATTGGTGGCAGTAGAAGAGACAGCCAGCAGAGGACAAAGCCCCAATAGCTGGACTAATGCGGAGTTGTTTTTCCATAACCCCTGAGAAAATAGTTTCTTGGTTTCACTCATTATTCAACTCCACAAGTTGGTAGTGAAGAAAGTTGTGCGGGAATGGTTTTCAAATAGAGGGTTGTCCATTTAGCTGCATTTATGACGGCACGTGGCGTGATGGTTGCTCCTGTAAATTGGTCAAATTCCCCGCCGTCTTTTTTAACAGCCCAATGAGGATCGTTGTCTGAAACGACTTTTTTGTCAGAAAGAGAATAGATCCAATTGGAAATACGTGTGTCGATTTTATCGCCTAAGCCCGGTGTTTCATGATGTTCAGTTACACGAACGCCGAATACATTGCCTGAAAAATCAGCACCTACCAATAATTGAATTGCACCTGAATAGCCATCTGGTGCGGTACTTTCTATCGCAGCCGCAACGGGAGAGCCATTTTTACGGGCGAGATAAAGTCGATGGGGTTGTTTGTTGCCCAATGCATCAGCCGTCACCACATAGCATTCATCTTGCATATTATTGTTATACAGTGTGGGAGGGACAACTTGATCGAGCAGTATCTTGTGTTGTAGTGCAGCTTGCTCGGCAATCCGATCTTTTGTCAAAGAATAGACGATGGCAGTCAGCCCTGTAGTGCAGGCCGCAAAAATTGCGAGGGTAATCCCGTGGCGTCGCATGGTTTTTAACATGGAATCCCCTTATTTATGGCCGTAGGCACGAGGTTGAGTGTAATGGTCGATCAGTGGCACGCAGATATTTGCCAATAAGACGGCAAATGCTATGGCATCTGGATAACCACCATATACACGGATAATCCAAATCAACATACCGATAATAGCACCGTAAATTAGCCGGCCTTTCGATGTGGTTGATGCACTAACCGGATCGGTTGCGATAAAAAATGCACCCAACATAGTTGCACCGGAAAAAATCTGGAGTAAAGGGGGTGAATAGCGGGTTGGGTCGATGAGCCAACTAAGCAAAGCACAGGTGCACAGCGCTAAAATAAATGCGGTTGGGATCTGCCAGCTAATAACTTTTCTGTTCAGCATAATCAGCCCCCCAATCAGGTAAGCGACATTGACCCACTGCCAGCCAATACCGACCAAAGTACCTTGTAACATTGGTTGCTGTAATACCTCATCAATATTGTGGGTCAATCTGCCGGTTTTAAAGCTGTCCAGAGGTGTGGCTTGACTGAGCCCATCGATACCTTGTTGTAGATGAAGCAAAGTAGAACCATCAGGCGTATGCCCTGTAACGATCACCATCAGGCAATCCCAAGGAGTTAACGTGAGTGCCTGGAAGGACACTGGTGGTAGCCAGCTTGTCATCTGTACTGGAAATGAGATAAGCAAAACGACATAACCCACCATGGCAGGGTTAAATGGGTTTTGCCCAAGCCCACCATACAGGTGTTTGGCGATGATAATCGCAAAGAATGTGCCAAGTACGATCAGCCACCACGGTGCTAAAGGGGGCAGGCTGATTCCTAACAGCAATCCTGTCACTAGCGCTGAGTTGTCTTTGAGGAATGGAGCTATCACCTGTTTTTTCATGGCAATGGCTACAGACTCAGCGAGTAAGGCGGTAATAACTGCCAGCAATATCTGGAATAGGGTTCCATAGCCAAATAGATAGGTTTGTACCGCTATACCGGGTATGGCGGCTAAAACTACCCACAGCATGATCTGGCTGGTACTTTTTTGATTGTGTGTAAAAGGCGAACTGGCGACTTTTAGCTGGTTATTGTCAGTTTTTACTGGCCTGAATTTCATCGATAAATGTCACTATTCTGTTGGAGTTTTTTGTTTTTCAAGCGCTGCTTTTTTGGCTTTCATGCGGGCGATAGCCGCAGCGACAGCAGCTTTGCGAGGATCAGCCTCTTCCGGTACAGCGGTAACTTCTTTTTGCTGTGGTATTGGTTCGGACTGATTTTGTGTGGCTTTTTTGGCTTTCACACGGGCGATAGCCGCAGCGACGGCAGCTTTACGTGGATCAGCCTCTTCCGATACAGCAGTAACCTCTTCTTGCTGTGGCGTAGGTTTGGACTGATTTTGCGCGGCTTTTTTAGCTTTAGCACGGGCGATGGCCGCAGCGACAGCAGCTTTGCGAGGATCAGCTTCTTCCGGTACAGCGGTAACCTCTTCTTGCTGTGGCGTAGGTTTGGACTGATTTTGCGTGGCTTTTTTAGCTTTAGCGCGAGCGATGGCCGCAGCAACGGCTGCCTTACGTGGATCTTGTTTGTCATCCGCGTTATTTTGTGAATCTTCTTGTGACGTTGTCACCTTTTCACTTTGAGTCGCCTTTTTCGCTTTTGCTCTGGCTATTGCGGCTGCAAGTGCAGCTTTGCGAGGATCATCGCTTTCAGTTGGTGTGGCGGGTTCTGTATTTACGGTTATTGCTGCTGGTTTCTCTTCCTGACGAGTACGCAATTGCTCTTTTCTGGCTTTACGTGCTGCAATGGCTGCTTCATTATCAGGTAATTGCCCAGCTTGAACATTGATAGCTTCACCAGCATTTTTCTGTTTTTCTTTCACTCGGCTAAGGGCCGCCTGTATAGCGCTTTGATCTTTGCTATCCACTTGAACAGCCGATTTCTTATGGCGTTCCTCGCGAGCCAGTTTTTCTTGTTCCATACGCGTTTGTTTGGCTTCAAAGCGGATTTTGGCTTCGGCCGAACGGCGTGTTTCTGCATCTATGGCGCGTATTTCTGCTTTTTCCTGACGGTAGTATTGAACCAAAGGAATATTGCTTGGACATACGTAAGCGCAGGCACCACATTCAATACAGTCGAACAGATGATGATTTTTGGCTTTTTTATGCTCCTGTCCGCGACTGAACCAATAAAGCTGCTGAGGTAATAGCCCAGCCGGGCAAGCTTCAACACATAAGCCACAGCGGATACAGGCCTCTTCAACCGTTTTCGGTTCCATTTCCTGAATGGAAGGGGCAAGAATGCAGTTACTGATTTTGACGACAGGTACGTTTAGATCTGGCAGGGTAAAGCCCATTAATGGCCCTCCCATAATAACCATTTGTTCTGGCTTGGCTTTGAATCCTGCTTGTTGCAGTAGAAATTGAATGGGAGTACCCAGACGTGCCCAGAAATTTCCGGGTGCAGTAACGGCTTCTCCAGTCAGAGTCACGATACGTTCGATTAACGGCTCTCCATCGATAATAGCTCGTTTGATGGCCATGACTGTGCCGACATTCTGCATGAGAACACCAATATCGGAGGAACGCCCACCAGATGGTACTTCTTTGCCTGTCAGGATCTTGGTAAGTTGCTTTGCACCACCCGACGGGTATTTTGTGGGGATAACACGTACAACGATGGAGTCGTCACCATTAAGAGCGGTATTCAGCGCATCAATCGCTTCAGGCTTATTATCTTCAATGCCAATCAACACTCGCTCTGGATTGAGTAAGTGCATCAAAATGCGTATACCTTCAATAACTTCGTTGGCATGTTCCTGCATCAGACGATCATCTGCCGTGATGTACGGTTCACACTCTGCTGCATTGATGATCAACGTTTTTAGATCGTGCCGACTACCTTGTAGCTTTGACGCGGTAGGGAAGCCTGCGCCACCCAGACCGGCAATACCTGCCTGTTGAATGCGTTGCAATAAAATGCGGGTATTGAGGGAAGTGTAATCCGAGGTTTGAATACGTTCACACCATTTATCCTCACCATCTGAATACAGGCGGACACATAATTCTTTCAGTCCGGAAGGATGAGCAGTGACACAGGGTTCAATTGCCGTGATAGTCCCTGACGTAGATGCATGGACTGGTACGGTACGGCCTGTACCAACCGTCAAAGGTTGGCCTTTCAGTACCTTGTCACCAACTTTAACCAGTAATTCACCTTCTGGGCCTAAATGTTGTTGCAGAGGAATAATTAATTCATCCGGCAGTGGCGCATGGCGTAATGGGGTACGGCTGGATTGCAGTTTCATTTCTGGTGGATGGATACCACCCTCAAAATCCCAGATTTTATTTTTGTTAAGCAAGTTGAACAGATTAAACATTAGCTTTAACCTCAACAGGCTTAGTAGGAGAAACAAAGATTGGATTAATCGGAATATTTCTGACCGGAATGGAATTCAAATCCCATTTCCAGTTTGATGTAGTAGTAGCGACAGGGATCATTGTGATGCAATCTGTTGGACAAGGTGCGACACACAGATCACAGCCTGTACAGAGATCTTCAACTACAGTGTGTATTGCACGGTTTGCGCCAATAATGGCATCGACCGGACATGCCTGAATGCATTTGGTGCAGCCTATGCAGTTCTCCTCATCAATGAAAGCCACCTTTCTTGCCGGATTCTGTACACTGTCATCGCCATCCAGCGGCTGAGGGTCAACACCTAGCAGTTCTGACATCTTGAGCATTACCTGCTCTCCGCCTGGAGCACATTTGTTTATCATTTCTCCATTATTGGCAATCGCTTCTGCATACGGTCGACAGCCCGGGTAGCTACATTGCCCACATTGACTCTGAGGCAACAGGTTATCGATTTTCTCAACAATAGGATCTTCTTCTACTTTAAAACGACGGGCAGCAAAACCTAGAATTAAGCCAAAGGCTAACCCCAGCAGGCTCAACACACCGATAGCAATCCATAATGACATCATTAGAATTTCACCAAACCACTAAAGCCCATGAATGCAAGGGACATCAACCCTGCAGTAATAAGCCCTATCGATGAACCACGAAAAGGGGCAGGAATGTTGGCAACTGCCAGACGTTCACGAATAGCGGCGAACAGTACCATCACAAGGGAAAAACCGACTGCGGCGCTGAAACCATATATAGCTGATTGCAGAAAGTTATGTGATTGATTGACGTTCAGTAACGCGACACCGAGAACTGCGCAGTTAGTTGTGATCAATGGCAGAAAAATCCCCAGTAACCGATAGAGCGTCGGGCTGGTTTTTCGGACGACCAACTCGGTGAATTGGACGACAACGGCAATAACAAGGATAAAACTCAGTGTGCGTAAATAAACTAAATCCAATGGTACAAGAATAAAAGTGTTTATCAGCCATGAACTGATGGAGGCGAAGGTCAGAACAAATGTTGTTGCCAGCCCCATGCCAATGGCTGTTTCGAGTTTTTTGGAAACGCCCATAAAAGGACATAAGCCCAAAAATTTTACTAAAACAAAATTATTAACTAACACTGTGCCAATAAATAAAAGAAGGTATTCAGTCATTGCTATACCTGAAAATAATATATTTGAAAGTAAAGTACTGTTTATAGTCAATGAAAATGACAGAGATTGCCCCACCTTGCGATGAAACAAGCGGGGCAATGATAACAATCGATTGTAGGGGATGTTATCGATCTTGTGTGAAAGTCATTTTCACCCGATGGGAACGCTTGATATAAGGAACGAAAACAGCGGCAGCTAATAGCGGCCATAACAGAGAACGAATAGCCATCTCGTCAGAAATGGGGGAAAAGGCGAAGGTTTTTATGGCAATTAGAACAGAGACCATGAGCCAGATAATAAAGATACGCGGGAATCGTTTTGAACGAATAAAAAGCAACTTTAATACCCAGAGAGTAAAACACCACATCATTGCCGTGGTTAATACTGATATATACCACATAGAGGTAAAGTTTCCGTCCATTTGGTGGACAGCTTCGTTTCTGTAGATGAGCGTTATTAAATATAGCAACAGCATTAAACTGGCCGCAATAAGTGTCATAATCAGATAGGCGGCGGGAGCCAATAACCAGCCGTTAATACGGTAATAATCATTGGATTGATACATAAAGAATCTTCACTCCATGATGAGTATTTTGATATAGGAAAAAGATAGTAACACAGGAACCTTGATTATTTGCTAATTGGTGAAAGGTGGTGATATTTTCTGACGTCTTGAGACCCGTTAGCTGTATTACAAAAATTTTGAGAGGCGGTTATGAGTGATTTTTTAAAGGTTGGTCTAGTAGGGTATGGTTATGCAAGTAAAACGTTCCATGCGCCATTAATTGCAGGTACATCTAATGTTGAATTAGTTGCGATTTCCAGCAGTGATACAGAAAAAGTCAGAAAAGATTGGCCGACTGTTACTGTAGTTTCCTCGCCGGAAGCGTTATTCAGTAATCCAGATATTGATCTGATTGTGATCCCAACGCCCAATGATACTCATTATCCATTGGCACAGAAAGCTCTGGCAGCCGGTAAACATGTTGTAGTTGATAAACCTTTCACCATTACAGTGGAAGAAGCTGAAGCACTTAAAAAGCAGGCGGAAGAGGCTAATTTGTTGCTGTCTGTCTTCCATAATCGCCGTTGGGATGCCGGATTTTTAACAGTTAAGTCATTGATTCAAGATAATCGATTGGGAAAATTGAAATATTATGAATCCCACTTTGACCGTTACCGTCCGGTGGTTCGTCAGCGCTGGCGGGAAGCTGCGGGAGCTGGTGGAGGAATTTGGTACGATTTGGGACCTCATTTATTGGATCAGGCGGTTCAACTCTTTGGTAAGCCACATGCTATCACCGTGGATTTAGGTATGATTCGTCCAAATGTCGAGGCGGTAGACTATTTTCATGCTCAGTTGAATTATCCAGATTTGAAAGTTGTATTACATGCAACAACGGTCGCAGCAGCAGAGTCTCCGATTTATATACTGCATGGTATGGAAGGTAGTTATGTGAAGTATGGTTTGGATACACAAGAAGAGCGTTTGAAAGCAGGGGAAAGACCACCACGGACTGATTGGGGATACGATGTACGTGATGGAAGCGTGACGTTGTCACAAGGAGACGATTTAATAACACAAATTATTCCGACTCTACCGGGCAATTATGGCGCATATTATGCGGCTATCCGTGATGCTATTGTGGCTGGAAAACCCAACCCTGTGACTGCAAATGAGGCTATTTTGATTATGAAACTGATTGAAGCCGGTGAAAAATCAGCAAAAGAGCAACGCACGATCCTTATCGATTGAGAATGATAGAACAAGGGGAGCAATATTGATGAGCTGGTGGCAGAAGTTAAGGATCGACCCTTTTCTGGTAACACTAATTACAGTAGTGATCATAGCAACGCTTTTCCCCTGTGAAGGAGAATCGAAAAAGTGGTTTCAATATTTGACGACAGCGGCTATTGCACTCCTGTTTTTCATGCATGGAGCTAAGCTGTCCCGTGGTGCGATTCTAGCGGGAATTGGGCACTGGCGGCTGCATCTGGTGATTTTTCTGAGTACCTTTGTTTTGTTCCCGATATTGGGAATGGGGCTGTATTTTATTGTACCGGAATGGCTGTCGCCAACGGTCTATATGGGATTTCTTTATCTTTGCGCTTTGCCTGCTACCGTACAATCTGCTATCGCCTTTACTTCCGTAGCAAAGGGCAATGTCTCAGCAGCCATATGCAGTGCTTCGGCTTCCAGTTTGTTGGGTGTGTTTATTTCTCCATTATTGGTCGGCTTGTTGATTCAGACTAATGATGGTGGTGGTCATACTGATACGTGGAAAGCGATAAAAGATATTATCCTGCAACTGATGGTGCCATTTATTGTTGGGCACCTATCGCGTCCACTGATTGCCAGTTGGGTGGAAAAACATAAAAAATTGGTCAACACGACTGATCGATCTTCTATTTTGCTGGTGGTGTATGTTGCATTCAGTGAGGCGGTGGTGGAGGGTATCTGGCATAAAATTGATGCTTATTCGCTTATGATGATAGGCGTTGTGTGCTGTGTTTTATTGGCTATGGTATTGATGATTAATGTATACAGCTCGCGTTTGTTTGGGTTCAGTAAAGAAGATGAAATTACTATTGTCTTCTGTGGCTCCAAAAAAAGCCTCGCCAATGGTGTACCGATGGCTAATGTATTGTTTCCGGCTTCAATGGTAGGTGTGATGCTGCTACCGTTGATGATTTTCCATCAGATTCAACTGATGGTTTGTGCAGTACTTGCCCAGCGTTATGCAAGGCGTCCAAAAAAGGCAGATTAACTTTCTGCCTTCTCAATAAAGACTGCTTTTTAGCAGTCTTCTAGCGATTTGCAGCTTTGGCTTTCAGCGCTTGTTTTTCTGCTTCACTGAGGAATGCAGTTTTCAATCCATTAATCTGTGCTTGTCGGATTTGTTCGGGTGATAACCCAGCCGCAGGCGCAGCAACGTTATATTCGTGGCGAATTTCGATCCCTTCAACCGCTGGGTCATCTGTATTGATTGATGCCAGAATGCCATGCGCAAGGAATTGTTTCAGCGGATGGGCTGACAGGGAATTTATAGTACTGGTTTGCAGGTTCGATGTCAGGCAAGATTCAATACCGATGCCGTGTTTTGCCAGGTAATCCATCAATACGGGATCGGTAATTGCTTTCACGCCGTGGCCGATCCGGGTTGCTCCTAAATCACGAATAGCGTGCCAAATACTTTCTGCACCAGCGGCTTCTCCAGCATGCACACTAATGTTCCAACCTGCATCACGTGCTTGGATGAAATGCTGCTCAAACAGATGACCAGGGAAGCCAAGCTCATCACCTGCCAAATCCAGCGCTGTAATGTGTTGCTTATGAGCGAGAAGGCCAGCGAGTTCCTGAGAACAGGCCTTTTCGCCAAACGTTCTGCTCAGAATGCCAATCAAACGTATTTGAACATCAAGTTGCTGACTGGCAGAGTGAATACCATCAATTACCGCTTCAACCACACCTTCAACGGGGAGCTGATGTTTCATTGCCATGTAATAAGGTGAAAAACGCAGTTCTGCATAATCAAGCCCAGCATTGACCGCATCTTCAACGTTTTCAATGGCAACACGGCGGCAGGCATCTAAATCTGCCAGTACCGCTACTCCCCAATCCAGTTTTTGCAGGAAACTGATAAGATTAGGTTCGTTTTCAGTGATCTGGACATGAGGACGCAATGCTTCCAGCTCATAAGCTGGTAACGGGATATTATGCTGACGGGCGAGTTTCAGAATGGTTTCAGGACGAATGTTGCCGTCAAGGTGACGGTGTAAATCGGTCAGGGGAAGCCGTGTATCAATCATTTTTTATCCTTCTTATCAAATAGATATATACAAAAAAGCCAGTCAACACATTGACTGGCAAGAAAATGAAAGTACTATCGAAGTTTTTGCGATGCTTTTGCTGTGTAGGTTTTTTAACCCTAAGCATGTACTTTCTTGTGATGACTTTCTTCAGATTTGGGTACCCGTAATAGACAGACCCGTATAATTAAACGGGTCTGTCTGCCATCTTAGGAGCCGATTAAGTGATTATCAAGCAAGAATTGATGCAAGTCGGATTTTTTGTTGTTCAATTCAACTTTATCATTGGCATAGTGGAGCTTAAGGCCGATCACGTTATTCTCATCGGTGAGGATCTTAAACGAAACACCTTGGCTGGCTATCATCTGTACTTCTTGAGTAGCCTCGGCTTCTGCAGCCTCTTTTGTCTTTCCATCAAGTATTTTGGCTTGAGTGATAGACTCTATCAACATAGGTTTGGGGATCTTAACATCCAAAGATAGTTCTTGAAGAAGGGTACGGATCATTTCTTCTGGTCCCATGAGGATCAGCGAGTCTTTATTTTCTGGTATGTTTTTCAATGCGAGTTTGAAGTTTACCGAGCTTTCGCCTTTACTGTTTTTCCATTTCATCGGCTCAAGGCTGAATTGCGGGTTATTATTAAACAGCAGATGTGCGTTTTCGATAACTTTATTAGACACTGAATCGGTAGATAGAGCCTCTGAAGTCAGTGCTTTTGCCGTGGCATCGTTATAAGCCTGACTAAATTTACGGACTGATTGACCATCCAGATTACTCATACCGATAACCAATTGACCTGAGCCAAGATCCATGTTCTTGAGTTTGAGGCCATCAATGCCATAAGAGACATTCAGATTCAGGTTCTTGTCAGTTTCTCCTACCTTAGAAGTTATTTTCATTCCCTTGAGAGAGAAGCTGTCATCACTCGTTGAACTCAAGGTGATTTCATCAATATTATAATTTTGATCGCCAAGATACAGGTCGAATTTACCTTTCTTGTTGTCGCCCTTAAAGCCAATGCCTTTAAGAGTCAGCTCTTCGTGTTTGGAAGGAGAGCTGAAAATCAGCTTATCGCTTTTCACATCAAATTTGAAATTACTTAAATCACGGGCAATTTCAGCATCGATTTTGGCACCTGAAAAAACCAGTTTATTGCCATTTTTCGCTGTGTAATCAACAGGAATAAAGTCAATATCAGTAGAAAGGCCACCGCTATAACCTATTTTGGTTTCCATGGTGAGCAGGGATTTACCTTTGGTAGCTTCAAATAAGGCTTTTGTTGCTTCGCTCTGTTCTAGCTCTGAATGGATAGATGCCATTTTCGGAACCAGATGAAGTTTTTTCAGGTCAGAAATGGGTAACGGGCCATGTCCTATACTGGATTTGAAGATAATTTCTTCATTTGGTTTGATGTCCGTATTTTTCACGCCATCTTTGATTTTGAGGATCAAGCGGACATCAGAACTGAAAACGCCACGTTGAAAATCTTTCGTTTGCAATTCAATAGCACTTTCAGGAAATGATTTTGCAAGTTGAGTGTTTACAGTCTTAATGATGTTATTCAGGCGGCCTTCAATTTGTTTCCCTGTATACCATGATGCGCCAGTCCATGCTGCACCTAACGCAACAATAACACCTACAGCTACTAACGATTTTTTCATGTGGAAATTCCATCCTTTTTATGCATACAACATTACGGAAGTATGCGTTCTGTCTTTAATGTCGATAATGGTTGTTAATTGTATAGTTTAACTAAAAAATTTTTAATCAATTTTCAATAAAAGAGTCATTAACAACCAATGAAAAGGTGTAGCCCTATGGATCTAAACTCATTAATTAGATACTTTAGCAATTTTCCCATTACCATGAACAGTCAAGTTTTTTTCTATAGCAGATAAGAAAACTGATTCACCTGAGAATAATCTCAATTGCTGTTGCTGTTCATCCGAACTGATAATTATTTGACCTTCAAAGCAAAATAGAACCGAAGCAGAATCATTTTTCAGTGTTATTGGCTGTTCTGAAACATCATAAACAGAAAAGTAAAAATCATTGACAGGAACAGGGTAATTCAGAGCATCTTTTTCCTGTTTTGGGAGAGTCAGTAGAGTATCGGCGGGTTTGGAAACAAAATCCAGATTAGCCATCAACTCGGCAACATCAATATGTTTGCTGGTTAAGCCGGCGCGCAGGACATTGTCTGAATTGGCCATGACTTCTAAGGCCACACCTTCGAGATAAGCGTGAGGTGTACGGGCATAGAGAAACATAGCTTGGCCTGGTTTCAGTTCAACGATATTCAGCAGCAGGGGGGTGAATAAACCATTATCATCGGGATAGAAGGCAGTCACTTTTCTGATGGTATCCCAAGGTTCTCCCTCTCGATTGTTCAGCACTGATTTTAAAACGGCGAGCGCCAAACGTTTTTGTTCGCCTTGCATAGTCAACAACTGGGAAAAGAGAAACGATAGATGCGATTCAGTCGGGTTCTGGATAAATGCCTGAATATCGGGATGTGCGGCAGAAACATGGCCAAGTAATTGAGCAATGTCTGACAAAGGCCGAAAGGCATTCATTGCCTTAAACGGAGTCACAGCATACACCAATTCAGGCTTATGATTATCGTCTTTGTAGTTGCGCTGGGGAGAATTTAAAGGAATACCAGTTGCATCTTCTCTGGCAAATCCTGTTTCTGCCGATGACTTGTCCGGATGTACTTGAATGGAAAGTGGCTGGGCTGCGCATAATACCTTGAACAAGAACGGTAACCGCTGGAATTGTTCAACCACTTTTTTCCCCAGATATTTTTCTGGCTCTTGGGCTATCAGTGCATTCAACGCTATGGTCTCACCTGTTTTGGGATCAGTGACCTGAGAACTGCATTTCGGATGTGCACCCATCCATAGTTCTGCCATTGGCTGATTATTTGGATTCTTAATACCGTAGATGTCCGTCAGGGCGGTTTTACTTCCCCAGTCATAATGTTGGATCTGGTTGGTCATTTTCAGCATGGCAAGACTTCCTATAATAAAAAAATAAACTTATTTATATGACAACAATACAATAAACACGATCAGGTCGCATTATGGATAATAAATTTATGGCATGATAATAGAATGCCGACTAATTTATCTGCAAATTTTGATCCGGCGTATTCAATTATTCTGTGTGCTAAGGAGATAGTAATGGCAGCCACTCGCATTGAAAAAGACTCAATGGGACCTATTGAAGTACCTGCTGACCAATTATGGGGAGCGCAAACTCAGCGCTCACTGGAGCATTTCCGCATTTCTCAGGAAAAAATGCCTGTTGCGCTGATTCATGCTCTTGCATTGACTAAACAGGCTGCGGCCAGTGTCAATATGGATCTGGGCCTTTTGCCTAAAGAACGTAGTGATGCAATTATTGCTGCGGCGAAAGAGGTGTTGGAAGGCAAACACCCAACAGAGTTCCCTCTTGCTATCTGGCAGACTGGTTCGGGAACTCAAAGCAACATGAATATGAATGAAGTGTTGGCGAACCGTGGTAGTGAGATCCTTGGCGGTCAGAGGGGTAATGAACGTCTGATTCATCCCAATGATGATGTTAACAAAAGCCAAAGTTCCAATGACGTTTTTCCAACAGCCATGCATGTTGCAGCAGTTATTGGATTGAGTGAGCAGCTATTGCCTGAGTTGAAAGCATTACAAAAAACCCTGGCAGATAAAGCGGCAGCATTTAAAGACATCGTAAAAATTGGTCGTACTCACCTGCAAGATGCGACTCCTCTGACTCTGGGTCAGGAAATTTCTGGTTGGGCAGCAATGCTGACTCATAACCTGAAACATATTGAAGATAGCATTCCTCACGTATGTGAATTGGCACTGGGCGGTACAGCGGTAGGCACTGGCCTGAATACGCACCCTGAATATGCCGTTCGTGTTGCGAAGAAAATCGCTGAATTATCTGGCCAACCTTTCGTTACTTCCCCAAATAAATTTGAAGCACTGGCAACTTGTGATGCATTAGTTCATTCACATGGAGCATTGAAAGGTCTGGCTGCATCTCTGATGAAAATTGCTAATGATGTTCGCTGGTTAGCTTCTGGCCCTCGTTGTGGTATTGGTGAAATTTCCATTCCTGAAAATGAGCCAGGTAGCTCAATTATGCCGGGTAAAGTGAATCCGACTCAGTGCGAAGCCATGACAATGCTGTGTGCACAAGTGATGGGTAACGATGTGGCAATTAACATTGGCGGAGCATCTGGTAACTTTGAGCTGAACGTATTCCGTCCGATGGTGATCGATAACTTCCTTCAATCAATTCGCTTGTTAGCGGATGGTATGCGTAGCTTCAATGAGCATTGTGCTGTTGGTATTGAACCTAACCGTGATCGTATTACTCAATTGCTGAACGAATCTCTGATGCTGGTAACGGCTTTGAATACCCATATTGGTTATGATAAGGCCGCAGAGATTGCTAAAAAAGCACATAAAGATGGTCTGACGCTGAAGCAGTCAGCGATGCAACTGGGTTATTTGACCGATGCTGAATTTGACGCATGGGTTCGTCCAGAAGATATGGTTGGTAGCATGAAGTAATTCTGACTACCCAGTGACAAAATTAAGTCATTGACGATATAAACCGGAGGAGAAATCCCCCGGTTTTTTGCTTTATATTTCCCGATAAAGATGTAAGCGTGGGATAACTAATTCAAGTGGTTTGGCTTTGGGTTTATATCGGTGCTTGATGGCATTGGCATTATAATTTGATAATGTACCTATCTTCGGTTTCATTTCGCAATCGTCTGTATAAAAAGCAATAATTGGCAATGGACAGGCATATTGCACCTGTTTTTGCAGTTCTGAATACCAAACGCGGGTAATAGGCTGAACTTTGACAGGCCTTTTGATTTTCAATATCGCATCATCAGGTAATTTCTTAATATCCGTGATTTCTAATGCAACCAATGCAGCCCATTGATCGCTAGAGTAGGGAGGAACCGCTCGTCCTGAATTATAACTTTTTTCCAACTGTTCAAGAACTTGTTGTTTGGTGACTTTATTAATGATGTTTTTATTCGCCCAACCAAAATTGATAGAGTCTGGATTCACTAGGGGAGTGATAGTGCGGTAGGCATTCAGGGTAATTAGACCGCGTAGATGGTCATGGACAAATTCAAATCTTTGTTCTTTGCTGACGCCTGACTCTTTGGTGACGATATTTTCCAGTTCGGCCTTAAGCTGGTTAACTTCATTGATAACGTTCATCGCTGTTTTATATTGCTGGTGGCTAACAGCAAAACATAACGCACCAGGTAACCGACTTGCAGCTTTGCTGCTGATATTGGGGTGGTTATGGTGTATGAATAGCTTTTGGTAGAAATGTAGCCCTAAGTTGAGAGCGTCATTTCCCTGTAATGGGTTGACTGCAATTTCAGTAATCTGCTCATGTTCTTCGCCTTTTTCAATTTGAGGCAATTCAAACACCCGCGCATTAATGAGCGGGTAGTCCATCAATAATCCAACGAGTTCAGCCAATTTTTCTTCCTGTTTTTTGAAGCTGGACGTAAGTGATTCTATTGAAAAGTATTTATTCATAAGGACTCTCAGCGATAAATGATGTGGCTTTTTCATTTATATTTAGTTACAACATACTTATTAGTATAACAATAAAAGGAGTAAATCTTCAACAAAATACAAAAAAAGCCTAATAAACAACAAAAAGAAAAACGTCTGTTGCGAAACATTTCACTGTTGTGATAAAAATCAAAAAAGGAATTACTGATTATCTAACAAGTTTCAATAAGTATTCATGTAATAAGTATAAGAAAAACTGTTCACTTTATATCGTTGATAGAGTGGAGCCAAACACAGCACCAAGGTTGTTTAAGATGAAAAAATTAGTCAAGCCAGTGAATTCCTTTGAAAAGGTAGTTGATACGCTATTACCGTATTCTGAATTAATTGCTTCTGATTTACCGACACAAGGTAAATTGCTTAGAGTTGAAAATGAGTTCGCTAAATTTTTTTTATTGCAGCGGGGGTATGTAAATATACGAAGAGTAGATGACGGTTTAATCATTGCAACGGTTTTTTCACCTTATATTATAGGGTTATCTTTCTATTCTGGCTCTGATGTCTATTATTCCATTGAACTTGGCCCTCATTGCAGACTATATCAACTCCCTCGTATTAATGCTTTGAATGCTATAAAAAAACATGATCTTTATAGAGAATGGATGAGGATAATTTCATATAAGATGGCTTTTTTGTATGCAAGAGATGTCAGTATTTTTCGTCCTGGAGCCAAAGAAGTTGTGTGCAGTCTATTATCCCGACTTATAACTCTGCCTACTGAATTTCACGAAAATACATCTGTCATCAAATACATAGAACAAAGATGTACTCTTTCACGCAGCTGTATACAACGTGTATTATCGTCGTTGAAAAGAGAAAATTATATTGAAATAATTGATGGGCATTTAGTAAAAATTAATTCATTACCAATGCATTCTTATTATTAAAGTGAAAGGGTGAAAAACAAACAATTTAATGATGTTAAACTTTATTTGGTAAAAAATTGCCGGAATATGTTTATGAATACCGGCAATTTAATTTTATTACTTTTCAAGTTTGTTAAGTTTTAAGCCTAAATAAAATGCGATTATTATTAATAATGAAATGAATATAGCTACACCATTCCATTGAAAATGCAGCCAGAATACGCCACCTAATGTTCCAGCAACGCTGGAGCCTGCGTAATAGCAGAATAAATAAAGGGATGAGGCTTGCGCTTTGGCTCGTTTAGCTCGCCATCCGACCCACCCACTAGCAACCGAATGAGCAGCGAAAAATCCCGTAGTTAGTACCATCATGCCAAGCATAACTGCCCAGATGGAAGAACATATTGTAATGAAACCGCCAATCAACATCATGCTGATCGCAACCAGTAGCACCTTTCCACGCCCATGTTTATTTGTCAAAGCACCTGCTTTTGTCGCACTGTAAGTTCCTGTTAAATAAACTATCGACAATAATCCAATAATGGTCTGGTTAAAATAGTAAGGCGCATCCAATAGTCGATAACCAATATAGTTAAACATAGTGACAAAACAGCCCATTAATAAGAAAGCTTCAGCAAACAATAAAGGCAGGCCTTGGTCACGAAAATGCAGTTTCAGGTTGATAAACAAGGTATTAGGTTTTAATGAATTTGGTTTAAAATTTTTGGAAGGTGGTAACATTTTCCAAAATGCGATAGCTGCAATTAGTGCAAATGAACCCAGTAAAATGATAGCAAACCGCCAAGGAAAATGATCCGCAATCACACCTGTAATCAAACGCCCACTCATTCCTCCCAATGAATTTCCACTGACGTAAAGCCCGATAGACAACGCAACATAACTAGGATGGATTTCTTCGCTTAAATAGGTCATTGCAACAGCGGCAACACCACTTAATGACAACCCAATCAGCGCGCGGACAACCAAAAGCCCGTTCCAGCTCGTCACTACTGTACTCAAGAGGGTAAAAATGGCAGCAGCAGCCAGTGATATTACCATGACATTTTTACGGCCAAGAGCATCTGATAAAGGACCTGTTATCAATAAGCCAAGAGATAACATACCGGTGGATAGAGATAGTGCCAAGCTGCTGCTTGCTGGGGAGACATTAAATTCCTCTGATAAGATGGGCAATATAGGCTGAACAAAGTAAAGTAACGCAAAAGTTGCTAGTCCTACGGCAAAGAAAGATAGGGTAACACGAAGATATACAGCATCGTCTCGTTGAATATAGCGCTGCTCATTTTCATGTCGTCGATTGATTTCAACATCACTCTCAACGTCAGGAACTGCTGATTTTTCACTGACGCTTGGGGCTGTATTCACGTGACTTCCTTAACTTATGTAAAAAATGCTAACGACTTAATTTCGATTAAGAATAGGAATTCATGAATATTTTGTCTAATATATTAATCGTAATGAATGATATGTTTAAAATATTAATATGGTGATGAGTGATGGGTATAAACATCGAGTTAAGGCACTTACGTTACTTTATTGCTGTTGCAGAAGAATTGCATTTCGGGCGTGCAGCGGAACGATTGAACATCTCACAACCGCCATTAAGCCAACAAATTCAGGCTCTTGAAACAAGCATCAAGGCACAGTTACTGGCGCGTAATAACCGCAATGTCAGTCTTACTCCCGCCGGAAATATGTTTCTTAAGGAGGCATACCAGATACTTGGCCAAGTGGATGCTGCAGCAACTAAAGCCGCTAGAATGCAGCAGGGTGAACTGGGAGAGATATCCATTGGTTTTACATCCACCACACCTTTCATGCGTAAGGTCACTCTCAGTTTACGTCAATTCCGTGAACGTTATCCTGACGTGGCCATTCATATGCATCAAATGAACACCAAGCAGCAAATAGCACCTTTGCAGACAGGTAGAATTGATATCGGGGTCATGCGTAATACGTTATTGCCTGATAACTTAGAGCATCGATTACTTTTCCGCGAACGCTTTATGCTAGCGGTATATGATGGGCATCCCCTGCTGAATTATGCTAACGAAGGTATCAGCTTGGAAATGTTATCTGGCTATCCACTCGTATTTTTTGAGCGTGATGTAGGAACAGCCTTGTATGATGAAATTATCTCTCTGCTGGCTAATGCAGGAGTCACCCCTATGATTTCACAGGAAGCGGGGGAAGCGATGACAATACTTGGATTAGTCGCTGCGGGGTTAGGGATCAGTATAATAACGGAATCATTTACCCGGATGAAAATCGATGGTGTTCAATATCTCCATTTAGCAAATGCTCCTGCCTGCTCCGAAGTCTGGTTGGTCAATCACAAGAATCGACAGAATAGCGCGGCAGTAGACCGATTAACCAATCTCTTAATTTCAAATATTGTTGATGAAAGTTGTTAATTACACGTAATAATCACGATAAGTTCGTGTGAACGATCACATTTCCACTGTAAACGGATATCTTCTAATTTAAACAAGGACATAATCGTTACTCATTATTTAGAGGCACAAATTAAATAACGGGAGGCGAAGTGAGTGTCGATATTCAGCCAAGTCACGTTGACCAGATTAAACAGACCAATATCGGTCTGGTTTATCGGTTAATTGATCAATATGGGCCAATCTCACGTATCGCACTTTCCAAAAAATCCCAACTGGCTCCCGCAAGTATTACAAAGATCACACGGGAACTGATTGATGCCCATCTGGTGAAAGAAGCAGAATTTCCCGATCTGAGTTTTCGAGGGCGTCCCGCTGTAGGGTTGAAAATCGATAGTAAAGGGTGGCAATTCCTGTGCATACGCATTAACAAAGGAAGTATTGTCTTTGGTCTTCGTGATTTAAGTAATAACTTAAGGGTCGAAGAAGAGCTGCCGTTCTCATTTTCCCTGAATCAATCTTTTCTGGATTGTATCGTCAATGAAATTGATGATTTCTTCTTTCGGCATCGATCTTGTCTTGAACGCCTGACGGCCATTAGTATTACCACCAATGCGATTATCGATCCCAACAATGGGATTATTCACAGTTCGCCATATTATGATATTCAAGATATTCCACTTGGCACATTCTTGCATCAGCGTACTGGGTTACCAACGTTTCTGCAACACGGCATAACAGCATGGACAATGGCGGAATCTTTATATGGCGCGGGGGAAAACTGTCAGAACATTATCCAGATTGTCATTGACGATAATGTAGGAGCAGGGGTTATGACAGCGGGACAGATGCTTCATGCCGGAAACCATAGCGTCGTGGAAATAGGGCATACTCAAGTCGATCCTGATGGTGAACGTTGTTATTGTGGTAATACAGGTTGTCTGGAAACCGTTGTCGGAATAAAAAACATCTTGGTGAAAGCTCGTCACCTAGCAGAAGGCCATCCTGACTCTCTACTTTATTCAACATCACCATTGACACTTGATTCACTTTGCCAGGCTGCAAATCAAGGCGATCTTCTGGCAACAAACATCATCCATGATGTCGGAGAACGAATTGGGCGTATCATGGCAATTATGGTTAATATATTCAACCCAGAGAAAATCTTGATCGGTTCCCCACTGAATGGCGCACAGAGCATTCTATATCCTGCTATTCAACAGCAGATAGCCCAACTTTCTCTCCCTGGCTATAGCCAACAGGTTAATATTGTTGCCACCCGATTTGACAATACCGGGACACTGCCAGCGGCATCATTGATTAAACAATCCCTATATAGTGGTGAGTTGCTGATCGAACTCATGCAAGGATAGAGCACATTAGGCAAAACATTGCGCTAACGCAATCCCTATCTCAAACATATCTCTTACACTTTAAGCCTGCTCGCTATAAAGAGTAACCGGTCTATCTGTCACTATGGAAAAATGAATTTATGTTAACGCGCTTATTTGTTACAGGCACGGATACCAACATCGGTAAAACAGTTGTTACCCGCGCATTACTGCAAGTCTTTAATCGTGAAGGAACAACCGCAGTGGGATATAAGCCTATCGCGACAGAGAAACGAGAAACACCGGAGGGAATACGTAATCATGATGCCTTAGTTATACATAAATCTTCACCGGTTCAAGTCACTTATGAAGAAATTAATCCTATTCTTTGGGAAAGTAATTATGAGGAAGGAAACCAGATTAATTTTATTCAAATGACAAAGAGCCTGAAAAATTTAAGCCAAAAAGCCGATCGAGTGATTATCGAAGGTAATGGTGGCTGGCGTGTATTGCTACAAAATGACTTATTTTACTCAGACTGGGTGGTGCAAGAAAAGCTGCCCGTTATTTTAGTGGTAGGAATTCAGGCGGGATGTGTCAATCATGCCATCCTGACCGCTCAATCCATTATCAATGATGGTGTACCACTGATTGGTTGGGTAGCTAACCGTATTAACCCTGGGTTGGCGCACTATACCAAAACGTTGGATAGGTTACGGTATCATATACCAGCACCACAACTTGGTGAAATTCCTTATCTTTTAAGGCCTGAAGAACGAGATCTATCTTGCTATTTGGATGTTGCAGCAATATCCAAATTTGATAGCTAATCATTAGAAAAGGGGAGCTAGATGTGCTCCCCAGTCTAATTTTAATAAGTTCTTATTTTTGAGTTTCTTTTGCATCGCTAGTAGTGTGAGAAAGACGGATATAGACAATTTTCTGTTTTCCATAATCACAGCTACCGACAACTTTTCCAGTGCCTTCTACAACTTGATCATTAGGGACAGCTTCAAGCCTAAAATCCTCTTTAGAAACATGGCTATCAATGATTTTTTGCGAAATTGTTTCTTTCAGGCTTTCACAGGTTGTCTTTTGTGAGGCTTGTACTGCAAAGGGAGCAAGCGCAAAAAACAAGGCACCAGTCAGTAGGATTTTTTTCACCATCATCTCCTTATTTATTGATGTCGGTGTTTGGTCTATCAGGGTTTGATCGGAAGACCTGTATTGAGATCCAGACAGCGTTTTGTATTTGGTTCCCAATAAGCATTTACGTTGGTGCTTTTCAAACAGGCATCTCGATTATCAACGTCCACCTCATACTTATCAAACTGTTTTTCTTCACGTTTGTTAATTTTCTTGCGAAGGTTTTCCTGTTCATTCCATTCTTCTTTTTGTTGACGAGCCATTTCTTTGCTCATTGAATTCTCACCGCCACCATTGATGGTTACGCAAGTACTACTCGATGTACAAGGCGCAGAAAATGCTGGAGTTTGCCACAATAATGGCAACAACAGAGCAATCGCAGAAACAGTCTTAGCTATCAAAGAATTATGGATATTCATATTTAAACCTCTTTCACAAAAATATCAATTGAAGTTACCCCAGAATAATAGCGTGTTTTTGAGCACGACTTTTATTTGAGGTAAAAATAACACTTATAAAGTTAACAGTTCATCAAAAAGCAATTACGGATTTCTATGTACACTTAATCCTGCAAATGACTGGCAAACTGGCATCATTTCCAATGTATTGATATTAACGCGAGAAGGCAGGGTCGCAACCCAAAACACGGCTTCTGCGATATCATCGGGAGTGAGAGCTTCAGCACCGTCGTAAGTTTTGCTGACTTTTTCATCATTGCCTTTAAAGCGTACTTGAGAAAACTCTGTTCCGCCAACAAGACCTGGTTCAATATCTGTCACTCTAATATTTTTGCCTTGTAAATCAGCCCGTAATCCTAAGCTGAACTGTTTAACAAATGCTTTAGTCGCACCGTATACATTGCCGCCGGCATATGGCCAGTTCGCTGCCGTAGAACCAATATTGATAACGTGCCCACGATTGATTTGTACCATATTAGGTAATAGGGCGTGTGTCATATTCACTAACCCTTTCGTATTGGTATCAATCATTATTTCCCAATCATCTGGATTTGCTTGATGAGCAGGCTCTAGTCCCAATGCTAATCCAGCATTATTAACTAATACATCAACATCTCGAAGTGTATCAGGCAATTCTTGCACCACTTTCTCTATTGCATTGCGATCTCTCACATCAAGTTGAATGGGGTGGAAGTTTTCGCCTAATTCGGTTTTTAACCTGTCCAACCGCTCCTTCCTGCGCCCCGTCGCAATCACTACGGAACCGTGTTTAATGAATTTCCGTGCTATGGCTTCACCAAAGCCGGAAGTTGCCCCTGTCACAAAAACAATCATAATCGTCCTCTTAGTTACCAGTAATTATCATTAACTTCATATCAGTAGAAAAAGTTCTTCATCATTAGTCAAGAGTGAAATTCTTATCCAGAATTAACATTCTGTTCTTTAAATATTACTTTTCACTCATTAATATAAGTATCAGATTGACAATGACAAAAATCCTGAAACTCCGCAACAGTACAGACGGTTCCCATTAGCGGGTGTCCTTTTGATGCAAGTATTTCCTTTCGTTTACAGGAGCTAAAGTATCTGTTAGTAAACAATTTGACCGCAGATGATTATGATCTAAAACGATGGCCAAGACTAATCTTGCCGGAAGATGTGTTAGCGCACTTACATGCGACCAAACCTACTGAAGAACTCGTATTCACTCATGGTGATCTTGGTGATAGTAATATATTTGTCGATAGTCACGACGAGCTATATTTCATTGATTTTGGTCGTGGAGGACTCGCTGACCGCTGGATGGATATTGCTTTCATCCACCGTGACTTACGTGAAGAAGTTTCGGACGCAGTGGCAACTGATTTTATTACTTCACTAAAACAACCTGATAATCCTACTAAACGGGAATATTACGAACTGTTAGATGAACTGTTCTAATTAAACCGTCAGACCTTCAGATAATCTATCTAATACAGTCTCATTGCTGCCTCTGACTCTGCCGATGTCTTCGTTAAATGCGATAAGAAGCACTGCAATGCATCAGATGGGGTAGTATCTTTACGCCAAAATACCCCAACGCTGCCTTTTTGCTCGATACGGGGCAAAGGCAATATTGCTAGTTGACCTTTTTCTACATAACGATGTGCTAAACGCCACGATAAAATCGAGACAATATCGCTTGCTTGGACCATATTAATAGTTACATTCATTGATGACGATTCTAGATAATTGTTGGGTAACATTACACCTTGATCGACGATGGCATTATCAATGCTAGTACGAATGGGAGTACCTGTTGGCCAGACAATCCAGTTGTATTCTAAGAGATCTTGCCAATTAATACTCTCTCGATTGGCTAATGGGTGGTTACAACGACCCACAAAACAGACCGGCTCTGTATATAATGTTTGGTAATTGAGGGGTAATTGCAATGCTTTTCCACCGACTCGGCCAACCACAACATCAATTTTGCCGGAAATTAGGCTTTGCAATAGTGAAGTCATGACATTTTCAACGACTTTGACATGAATACTTGGGTAATCATTAACAAGTGAAAGGAGGGCAAGAGAAACACAGTCCGTGGCGACAGGTGAACTGCCAATAATCAGACTACCTTTGATACCCATTTTAAATTGTTCAATATCTTCTTGAGACCGTTCTAAATCATTAAGTATACGCTGGACGGCCACCTTCCGATGGACGCAATCCTTTACTGTGCCGTTCAAAGAGTGTGATCCCAATATCTTCCTCTAATCCCCCTAACCATTTTGATAGTGCGGGCTGAGTAATCCCCATAATCTCTGCAACTTTACTTAAATTCCCTTGCTCGCCAATACAGATTAGCAGCCTTAGATGCTGAATTTTTAATTTTTGTGTCCAGTTACTCATAGGTATAACTCCTAGGTTATGGATGAGGCTGAAATACCATTATATTTTCACACCTAGTAGTAATACTCTCTTAACAAAATAGCAACAAGTATTAAAAAAATGATAAAAATACCGATAATCATGAGGTTATGAAATGGCACTAAAGCGCAGTATGACTGTTCAGGAGGTGATTGATGCAGCCCCTGTATCCCGCTACCAATGGCAAGTGTTGATTTGTTGTTTTCTAATCGTAACGTTTGACGGTTTTGATACTGCGTCAATCGGGTTTATTGCTCCCGCTATTCGCCAACAATGGCAGTTGGATGCAGCGCATCTAGCACCTTTGTTTGCCTCAGGTCTTTTTGGGCTGACATTAGGTGCTTTGATATTTGGGCCAATGGCGGACCGTTTTGGCCGTAAAAATATTATGCAATTCAGTGTGGCACTTTTTGGCCTAATGTGTTTGTTGTCGGCATTTGCTACAGATATGACAACACTAACGATATTACGCTTTTTGACGGGGCTAGGTCTTGGTGGAGCAATGCCGAATGCAATCACATTAACATCGGAATTCATGCCTGCAAGGCGGCGAGCTGGTTTGGTAACGCTTATGTTTTGTGGTTTTACGTTAGGTTCAGCCCTAGGAGGGATTATAAGTGCTCAATGGGTACCTTCCATTGGCTGGGAAGGGATTTTGATCCTCGGTGGCGTCATGCCATTAGCATTGAGTGTCTTGCTATGGAAAATCTTGCCTGAATCACCTCGTTATCGGGTATTAAAACAGTATCAACCTGAAAAAATTCCTGATGTCTTGAATAAAATCACGGGTAAAAATTATGACGATGTCACTTTTTACTTGGACGAAAAACCTGCAGAAAAAAGCTCTGTCTCAGCATTATTTAGCCGTGAAATCTTACCTACAACACTGTTGTTATGGTGTGTGTTCTTTATGAGTTTGATGATTATTTACTCACTTTCAAGTTGGTTACCGACATTACTGAACAATAGTGGGATCGATTTACAGCATGCATCTTGGGTGACGACAGCCTTTCAGGTGGGTGGAACGGCAGGCGCTATTTTGATAGGGGTTGTGATGGATCGCTTAAATCCTTATTGGACATTAGCGGTAAGTTATGCCCTAGGGGCAGTATTCATTGTATTAATCAGCTTCTCAGAAGGCTCTTTATGGACGATGGCACTGGTTGTTTTGGGTACAGGTGTGGGAATTAGTGGCTCTCAGGTAGGCCTCAATGCATTGTCCGCCGCACTCTATCCTACTCAATGTCGTGCAACAGGAGTGAGCTGGGCAAATGCCGTTGGCCGTTGTGGTGCGATTGTTGGATCCCTCAGTGGTGGTTTGATGCTGTCTTGGAATATCTCTTTTAGCACGATGTTTATTGTTATCGCTTTACCTGCTGTCGTTGCTGCTTTAGCAATGGTTATGTTACGTACACAACATGAACGGCACGTATTGTCGTCTCGCACATGACCATACAAGAAAAATAAATCATATAAAGGCGTCAAACATGCAAAAAATTAACACAAGCCAATTAGATCGCAGAAAGAGTTTCTATCAAGACATTGCGAAATTAAACCTTTCGCCTCTTTGGGAAGAGTTACATAGATTAGTGCCAGATGTACCCCATTCCTCTATTTCTGCTGCGCTATGGCGTTATCAGGATATTCGCCCTTTTTTGATGGAAAGCGGGGAGTTAATTGGGGCTCGCGAAGCGATTCGCCGCGTACTGGTATTAGAAAACCCAGCGTTAATTGGTAAGTCATCTATTACGTCATCATTATATGCCGGATTGCAATTAATCATGCCTGGAGAAGTTGCACCGAGCCATCGGCATTCTCAATCGGCTTTACGTTTTATCGTTGAAGGAAGTGGGGCGTTTACAGCCGTTAATGGTGAGCGGACGATGATGGAGGCGGGTGACTTTATTCTAACTCCGCAGTGGCAATGGCATGACCATGGCAACCCAGGAACAGAGCCTGTTATCTGGCTTGATGGCTTGGATTTGCCTTTAGTGAACTATCTGGGATGTGGATTTGCGGGGGATTACCCAGAAGAACAGCAACCCGTGTTGCGTCCAAATGACGACTACTTGCCACGCTATGCTGCCAATATGCTGCCTGTACGTTATCAATCAGGTAATTCTTCACCGATTTTTAATTATCGATATGATCGCAGCCGAGAAGCGTTAGAACAGCTAAGCCGCAATAGTGACCCAGATAAATATGAAGGGTTCAAACTGCGTTATGTCAACCCAGCAAATGGTGGGCACACAATGCCAACCATGGCAACATTTTTGCAGTTATTACCAAAAGGGTTTAAAGGGGAAAACAGTCGTTCCACAGACAGTACTATTTACCATGTCGTTGAGGGGCAAGGTCAGGTCACTATCGAGGGAGAGGACTTTATGTTTGGTCCAAAAGATATTTTTGTAGTGCCATCTTGGCTTCCCGTCAGTTTTGAAACTCAGTCGGATACCGTGTTATTCAGCTTTTCGGATCGCCCAGTACAAGAGGTATTAGGTCTATTTCGGGAAGCTCGTGGTTAAAGATAGCTGCGCCACTCTGGTAGACGCTTTCATATTAGGAACTCGTTGATATTTGATTAAGGAAATTTGTTATGAGTAAGTTTGTTTTTTCACCAGCACCTCAAGTTGCCGTTCCTGTTGTTGGGACAGATGAATTTTTTCCTGTTCACCGTGTTTATTGTGTAGGGCGTAATTACGCGGCCCACGCTCGTGAAATGGGATTTGATCCTGAGCGTGAACCGCCTTTTTTCTTCTGTAAACCAGCAGATGCGGTTGTGCCTGTGAAGGCGGGTGAGATTTTAGAATTAGCGTATCCTGAGCAAACCGAGAATTACCACTATGAAATTGAGTTGGTCGCGGCGATTGGGAAAGGCGGCAAAAATATCCCTGTCGAAGAAGCTTTGAACCATGTTTATGGTTATGCAACGGGGCTCGATATGACACGCAGAGATCGCCAGATCGAGATGCGTAAAATGGGGCGTCCGTGGGAAATCGGTAAAGCATTTGATCTTTCTGCGCCTATTTCACCGATTCATCCATCGGTGAGCTGTCCAGATATGAATAAGGCGGCGATATGGTTACATGTCAACGGTACAGAATATCAGAGTAGCAGTATTGATTTTCTGATTTGGTCTGTTGCAGAGACAATTAGTTATCTATCGACCTTCTTTGAACTACAGCCGGGCGATCTTATTTATACAGGAACACCTGAAGGCGTCGGTGCAGTCGTGAAAGGGGATACAATTATCTGTGGCGTAGAAGGATTAACAGATTTAACTGTGGCGATCATTTAGATTCATAAGGAGATGAAAGAATGAAACTATTTAGTTTTTTCAATAGTTCAGCCTCTTATCGGGTACGTATCGCTTTAGCGTTAAAAGGCATTGAGTACCAAACAGAGCCAGTTAATATTCGCCTTGGTGAACAGTATGATACGAAATATTTGCAGCTTAATCCCGTTGGCGTCGTACCAACGCTAATTGATGATGAAGGCAACTCAATTGGTCAGTCATTGGCTATTATTGATTATTTAGAGCGGTGTTTCCCTGTGCCCCAACTCTTACCACAAGGTGCACAAATACGTACTCAAGTATTAGAGATTGCCTCTATTATCGCTTGCGATATTCACCCTGTGAATAATATGCGAGTTTTACGCTATTTAACGGATGAGTTGCAGATTAGCGATAGCCAGAAAAAAAATTGGTATGCCCACTGGATCAAAGTAGGGCTAGGCGCAGTGGAGCATTTGTTAGAGAAGAATAATTCTGGAAATTATTGTGTTGGTGATCAAGTGACATTGGCGGATTGTTTTTTGATCCCTCAATGGGCTAACGCGTTACGGATGGAGTGTGAATTGTCTTACTATCCACGTTGCCAGAAGGTTTATCAGCACTGTAGTGCCTTACCTGAATTTATTGTGGCAGCACCAGAGAATCAGCCAGGGTTTATAGCACCTTAATAGATAAGGCTGTTTACGATAAATAAATCATTATAAAAATGGAGCGGATGATGAGTAAAACTCAGAGTGCGATCATTGTGGGGGGCGGTATCGGTGGTGCCGCTGCTGCATTATCACTGGCAAAAGTCGGCATTAAGGTTTTATTATTGGAACAAGCCAACGAGATAGGTGAAATCGGTGCGGGAATCCAACTTGGTCCTAATGCCTTTTCTGCTTTAGATAGTTTGGGGATTGGCGAAATTGCGCGTGAGCGAGCGGTATTTACGGATTACATTGCCATGATGGATGCGATGGATGCTAAGGAAGTGGTACGAGTTGATACAGGGCAAGTGTTTCGTGACTATTTTGGCGGTCCATATGCGGTTATTCATCGAGCTGATATCCATGACACGGTTTGGCAAGCCGCTTTAAAGAATTCATTAGTGAGTTATCGAACCGCAACAAAAGTGGTGGAAGTGAATATCACTCAAAATGATGTAGAAGTTATTGATGAGAAAGGTAATAGCTATAAAGCAGATGTATTGATTGGTTGTGATGGAGGGAAATCGATTATTCGTGACTCTACATTGAATGATAAACCAAGGGTTACAGGTCATGTTGTGTATCGTGCGGTTATTGAACGAGAAGATATGCCGGAAGATTTACGAATTAATGCCCCCGTTTTATGGGGAGGCCCGCATTGCCATTTAGTACATTACCCACTACGTGGGGGGTCAGAATATAATTTGGTAGTCACTTTCCATAGCCGGCAGCAAGAGGAGTGGGGGGTAACTGATGGTAGTAAAGAGGAAGTGATGTCCTACTTTGACACTATTCATCCACGGCCTCGGCAAATGTTAGATAAGCCAACATCATGGCGTCGCTGGGCGACAGCCGATCGTGAACCTGTCGAGTCATGGGGAACGGGGCGAGTCACCTTATTAGGTGATGCTGCACATCCAGTCGCACAATATATGGCTCAGGGAGCATGTATGGCGTTAGAAGATGCCGTAACATTAGGGGAAGCGGTGAAAGCGTGTAATGGTAATGCGATTGAGGCGTTTAAGCTGTACCAAGCAGTACGCATTCCGCGTACTGCTCGTATTGTGTGGTCTACTCGGGAAATGGGACGTCTTTATCATGCAAAAGGGGTTGAACGCGAAGTTCGCAATTTACTGTGGAAAGATAAGACCCAGCAAGATTATTACAAAGCTTTGGAATGGTTATATGGCTGGAAAGAAGAGAATTGTTTGCAACCGAGGTAAAGGTCAATAGCTTTTTCTTCAGAATCGTTACTTTTTTTTGGGGGGGTCGTTAGAACCCGAGATGGACTATTTAGCAGCAACGAATAAAATATGTTAATGGGAATGCGCTGGACAATGAAGAAAGGGTGGTTAGTTGCGAGCATGGTAGGCGGGGGATTTCTCGGACAGAAAAAGATGGCAGCGTCATCATGCTGGTTGATAAAATAGATGGCAAAAGATTCAATTCCCCCAATGATGTCGTTGTGCGTTCTGATGGAACGATTTGGTTTACCGATCCCCCTTATGGAATTATTAGTGATGAGGAAGGGTATAAATCAGAAAGCCAGGTTATTGGATGCTATGTATATTGCTACGATCCAAATGATAACAAAATCTCCATCGCAACCAGTGATGTTCAGCGCCCAAATGGGCTGGCATTTTCTCCAGATGAAAAATGGTTATACGTTGCAGACATGTCTATTGCTGATTTCCCTTCGCATGGAAGACATGAGCTTCGCATCTATCCAGTACAAGGTAAAACATTAGGAGCAGGCAAACATTTTGTTACTGTATCTCCTGGATTTCCAGACGGATTTTGTGTTGATAAATTTGGCAATATCTATTGCAGTTGTTTAGATGGAATTTTAATTTTTAACAAATTTGGCAAGAAAATACATAAAATTGCAGTGCCTGAACGAACATTCAATTGTACTTTTGGCGGCATTAATGGTGACCAGTTGTATATTACGGCAACAACATCATTATATCGAGCCTCGTTTCAGTAGTGACGTAGGTCGGTTAGAAATACAAAAAAAGAGTGACTATAGATTCCTAATTATCAAGGAAAATGAGCTTTAGATTCTACCAAAGCTCATCAGATGGCATTGTATCATAGCAAGTTGTTTTAAATTTTGTTGGGGGTTAAATTTTAACACTCACTATTTTTGGGCTATGATATTCAATAAGCCCTAATAATAAAAAATATTACTTCTCATCTGTACCTATCAAAACGCCAATAAGACGGCATTCGTCAGATAAAGTTATAGTATAATGAGGTTCTTCTGCTGGAATAACAATACTGTCACCTTCACTAGCACAGACTTTCTCTCCATTTTTAAAATAAAAATCTATATTACCATCTGCAACATACTGATATTCGTCTTCTTTGTGGCTTGCATAACCTTCAGTAGGTATTCGATCATCTTTTTTTGTATATATAACAGCCATCACAAAACTTTTTATATTTTGTTTTTGAAAAAGAACTTGAAAAGATTCCTCTTCAGTAGATATAGCTTTTTGGTATTTAAACATAGATAAGATAATCCTTTTATAAGTAAATACTACTAGAGTAAGTCTACGTGACGGACATCTTAACTTAGCCCAGAGCGGACATTACAACTATTAAAATGTCACCTAGTCCTCCAAAATAGAAGTGTCACTTTTTCAAGATAGGTTAGCGTATAATCTGTACAATACAAGCCCGATGTAAAGAAGTGACTTGTTTAATCCGAGTATGGAAAATTAAATTTATGAAAGCGATTTCAATAGTTGCACCAGCAGGACAAAACATTGCATCTGGCAAGAAAACATTAGAAATCAGAAAATGGTATCCAGATCTCTCAGATAATGAAGATTTGTTGATCATCGAAAATCAGCATTATCTGTTAAAAGACGGAGACGAAGAAATAGGAACATCCGTTGCGATCGTTAAAATCAGAAACATTCGGCCATTTGAAGAACAAGATATTGAGGCTGCATGTGCATCTTATTTTGAATCAGGTTGGTTAGCATGGGAACTGACAGATGTAAGATGTATTGAGACTCCAATTGAACTGATTGCAAAGCGAAAAATTTATGAGGTGGATTGGGAACCAAGTTTGACAATCGAAGCAAAAAGAAATGAGTAGAGCGACACGATGAAAAGAAAATTTATTGTGATCAAAAGCCATAGAAAGTGAGCAATTTATTGAATTTAAAAAAATTAATGGTTAGTGGCGCTACAACATCGATTCGCACAATCTATATTATGTTAAATTAGGTTTATCGACCACTCAGTTCATAAGCCTCCGCAGATCACGAACAATCATACACTTACTCTGTTCCCTATCTTCTTGTTGCAGTACGTTATGTTGGTTGGTTATTTTTTTCATGCCCTTGCTATGTTTACCCTTGCAGGAGCCGGATATACAGCCAATCAATTTCCTAGCTAAAATGATGTAATAGATGAGTATTCCCCTGATACGTTCGTTTATTGTTGCGATGGTACAGGGCGATTTTTAATATCATCGATAAGTAAATTTCATAAACGAAACAAAAATCATTAACATGGTAAGGATCACTAAGTACTTACAAGGACATCATGTATGGAACTTCAAGCAGGACAGAATATCGTTTTATCTACGACTTCTCTTCGACTAATACTATCTTACCCAGCAACTTCTTCTTTTTGCAGTGAAGTGGATGCTTCAATTTTTTTGTTAAACTCCAGTGGGAAAGTCAAGGGAGATAGTGATTTCTACTTTTTCAACAATCCCGCCGCCACAGATAACAGCCTGGTTTTGGAAACGTTTCATCAAAACAGCATTATCACTGTGGATCTGAAAAAAATAGATGCCGATGTGAGCAAAATTGCTATCACGCTGGTGATAGATGGCCCGGATTCAGTTGCCAACCTTCAACAACTGAAATTTGAAGCCCAAGATGTTGCTACTTTCACTATCTCAACGGAGAACAGAACTGAAAAAGCAATGATTGTTGCTGAGATTTATCGGCATTCAGGCAACTGGAAACTCCGCGCACTCGGACAAGGCTTCAATGGTGGGCTGGAACCTCTGGCTGTAAATTTTGGTGTGGATGTGGAGCAACCTGCACCTTCAAATCCACCACCAACCATCAGTCTTGAGAAAAAGCTACAGGATAAAGCGCCCCGCCTCGTAAGCCTTGCCAAGAATGCAATTGTCAGCCTGAATAAACACAAACTGCAATCGATAAAGGCTCGGGTCGCATTTGTTCTTGATGCATCAGGATCGATGAACGCTCAATTCAAGAAAGGACATGTGCAGGCTGTTCTGGATCGTATTGCGGTACTGGCCGTGCAATTTGACGATGACGGCTCAATGGATGTCTGGGGCTTTGCCTCAAAACACAAAAAATATCAGGATGTAGCCCTTGATAATCTTGATGGCTATATTCATGCAATACAGAGCGCCATAAAACGTTCTATGTGGGAAATATTCCCAGGTCTCGGCGGTACAAATAATGAACCACCAGTCATGGAAGAGGTTATCGATTTCTTTAAAGACAGTAACCTACCTGTCTATGTCGTGTTTATCACCGACGGTGGCATCAGTAAAACTCGTCAGATTAAGGATGCCATTCGACGTTCAGCAAATTATCCTATTTTTTGGAAATTTGTTGGCTTGGGAGGTTCGAATTACGGCGTATTGGAAGATCTCGATAACTTTACCGATCGTCGTCTGGATAACACCCATTTTTTCGCTATCGACAATTTTGCAACCGTGAAAGAAGATAAACTATACGACCTGTTATTGAAAGATTTTAAAGATTGGTACGACACAGCAACTACCGAACGAATCCTATAGTATTTACTAGTGGTATTTCATATCCACTACAGATGACCATTTTACTGATCATCTGTAGTTCGGTAATATTGAGACTGTACATAATCAATTACTATGTGTTGTCTATCTGAATGCCAATAGATTTTAATTGAATAGGTTTAGTCTTTGAAGAGTAATACCTTATCCGTAATGCAATAAATACCAAGATAATACAAAAAACTGGTACCGATAGAGTAAGTTCCTTAAAAATAAACCTGCTTATATTTATCCCTGAGACCTCCCAGGATAAAAACAATGCTACAGGACATGTCAAAAAACCTGAAATAAACCCAATAACAATCAGATGGTAAAGTTTTCTTTTGTTCGTTTTTTGAATAATAGGATCCAATTTTTTCTGATATTGCCAGTACTTCATGGTGAGGTACAATAATCCTGACAATGAACTGAGATGCTGTAGAATTTTATATATACTTATCCCCTGCCCGTTGGTAATGGAATGAAAAACGCGGGACTGTAGTAGAGGAATTAGCTCGACAAAAAAACCGTTATCGTGTGTGAATGCATCCCAGCCAATATGGGTTACAGCTCCTATAAATAACGACAACACAAAAACAACTCTGTCCTTATAGTCTGGTTTTTCATAACGAGCAAAGGATATTGGGAAAAGGACGGATAAAGGATATGACAATAGACGTACAATCAAAAATATCAATAGACATAAAGGAAACGCGGTATAAAACCATCCGAGTAAGTGATGCGCAGTCGTTGCAACATCATATAACCCAATAGAGTAAAAAAAATCAGGGGATAAACTACCAGTAATTAGAGCAGGCAAATTCAACAACCTCCCCCCCGAAAGATTCTTCAAAGGAAAAACGGCTGCTGGATGTGAAAATGTCCATGGCATTACGAAAAATCCTAAAAAAATGTTAAAGTCTGCGATAGGGAATATACCACAGATGAATAAGGATAGTTTCCTCCTCATTAAATGTACGAGCTCAAACCTGAGCTGATGACTGGATTTACTGAAATATGCGTAAAAGCGATCATTTTAGTGGAATTGTTGCCTTTGTGGCGACAGCACAATTAGGCAGTTTTACTGCTGCGGCTGAACGACTCGGGCTGACGAAATCTGCAGTTGGAAAAAGTGTAAATCGCCTTGAAGAACGGTTGGGGCTTAAGCTTTTTCAGCGTTCGACAAGAAGCTTGAGTTTAACCCCTGAAGGTGATGCTTTTCTGCAAAGTTGCCAAAATGCGATAGCGATTTTAGAACAAGCCGAAGCGGGGATAGCTTCTCATATCACTTCACCAATAGGTCGATTACGTATTGATCTCCCTGCTGCTTTTGGACGCCAACGCATTCTTCCTATCTTGTTAAATATCACTAAGGAATATCCTGAACTCACGTTATCAGTCTCTTTTAGTGAGCGGTTTGTTGATGTGATTGAGGACGGTATCGATTTAGTGATCCGTATTGGTGAGTTAGCAGATAGTAGTGGTTTGGTTGCTAGACGCCTCACGACTCAAAAATTAGTAATTTGCGCTGCTCCAGGCTATTTACAACGTCGAGGAATACCTACAAGTTCTGATGAACTAAATCAACATCATTGTATTGTCGGATTTCGGCGTCATCAGCCCTTCCATTGGTGTTTAAGAACAACGAATGGTAACAACAAAATTATCACGCCTCCACCTACTTACGAATTGGCGGATGGTGATGCAATGCTTGCTGCGGTGTTAGCGGGTTGCGGATTGGCACAATTGCCATTATGGATGGTGAATCGATACCTGAAAAGTGGCGAATTAAAAACAGTTTTACCTGAATATTCGGGGTTTGAAGTACCAATTAGCGCCCTTTGGCCCAAAAGTCGTCAACTGCTGCCGAAGATACGTTATGTTGTCGATATCCTTGTTGCAGCAGCAGAAAACGGTTTATTGGATGAGTAACAATGAATTGTTAAATAATCGTTTTATCTGAGGTTTGATTGGCTACCGTAGCGCGATTTTTTATGTAAATACTAAAGAAAGAAAGTATTAAAAACAGAATTCCCATCAGTACAATCGAATGTACTCCGTAGTGTGATATAACAAATCCACCAGCCATTGCGCCTAGGGTTATTCCTAAATTAGAAAAAGCGATATATAGGCTGTTGGCAAACTCAGGCGCTTCACTTGCTTCATGCATTAACCATGTTTGACTGACGATTAACCCCGATGAATGAAATATACCCAAAAATATAATTAATAGCACCATTACAAAAGGTGAAAAACCCAATAGCCACACTAAGCAATAGACCAAAATAAATAAAAATGTATAAGCATAAGTGGTTCTAACTGTGTTTTTTTGTAATAGACGGCTAAAGATAAAATTACCCATATAACCACTAGCACCAAATAAAATAAGAAAAATGGCAATCATATTATTACTGAGATGGGTTATTTTTGTAAGATAATCAGAAATATAGCTAAAACTAGAAAACATAGCTGAAAAAATCAAAGTAACAGTTGCAATGCTTAACCATAAATTTGGTTTTTTCAATACAATTACTTGTTCCAATATATTGATTTTTTGGCTAACAGGTAATGACGGAATAAAATAAACAACACCTATAAATGCAATTAAACATGTCAAAGAACCAAAATAAAAGGCCGCACTGAGTGAAACATATTCAGCAATAAAAGAACTTAAAGGCATTCCTAGTACCATCCCAAGTGCAACCCCGGAAAACACAGTCGCTACTGCATCAGCACTCTTCTCTTTAGGTACTGAATTTGCTGCTATAACCAGCGCTATTGCAAAAAATAGGGCATGAGTTAATGCAGGTAAGATCCGAAAAACCAGCATTATATTAAATATATTTGCCGTGGCATAAATAATATTAGATGCAATGAAGATAAATAGAATGCATAATAAAATATACTTTCTATTGTATTTTAATAAGAATAAAGTAATAACAGGCCCGGCAATAGCAACGATAATCGCATATACACTCACTAAATAACCGACTTGAGTGGGGGTTATATTTAACTGAATCTCTAATTGTGGAAGTAACCCTATAACAGAAACTTCCGTTGTAATAACTCCAAAAACGGCAATCGTTAAAGTCATTAATAAGAAAAATGATTTATTTGTCATGATCGTATCCGCACGATAGAAAAACTGTCGTGATTAATGAAATATTATCTACAATAAGATCCGTACTAATAAAGAATTAAAAATAATGTCTTATGCAGTAAGAGAGTTCGCAGATGATGACAAAATTGATTTCAAAAGAGAAGCCTACTTTTGTCTACTGTTTGTAGAAAAAAAGTTGTCAGTTAGCCCAGTTATCGTTCCGATGTTCGGGCTAACTTTCATTTGAATTGCTGTCAGTCTACAAACACGAGTACATTTCAACAATGTATCTCACTTTTTCCAGCGCTGTCCGCAGAAGTGTCAGTTCTATCGACCCGAGAGCCAGACGAATCGCATGAGGTACGTGCACAGACGTTGCAAATGATTCGGAGGTTGATACCGAAATTTGTTCCCGCATAAGCGCCATCGCAACTTGGTCTGCCCTAGCCTCCTCTGTCAAAGGAAGCCAGAGAAAGTAAGATGATGGATGACTCACATATCGCATTCCTGCGAATACTTCCTTTGCTATTAACTGACGCGTTTGTGCATCTTGTCGCTTTTCCTCCTCCAATCGGGAGATTGTACCGTCCGCAATCCATTCACAGGTGATGGCAGTCATTACAGTCGGTGTATTCCAGGTTGTCGCTCTGATTGCCCGTTCAAGTGCTGGGATCTTTTCTACCGGAGCCGCAATAAACCCAACACGTAGTCCGGTGGCTATACTTTTGGAAAAACCTGAAACATAGATTGTTATTTCAGGCGCCATCATCGCCAGTGGTGGGGGTGAATTTTTTGCGAGGAAAGCATAGGCTGCATCCTCAATGATGAATAGCCCATATTTGCGAGCAAGTTCAATCAGGTTCTTTCGCTGATGTTCACTCATCACCCAGCCTAATGGGTTATGTAATGTTGGCATCGTATACAAAGCACGGATACGACGCTGTTTGCACCGTTTCTCAAGAACCGCCAGATCAGGGCCTTCGCCAGCCGCAGGAATTGCCACCAGCTCAAGGTGATATGTTTCCGCTAGAATTTTAAACCCCGGATAGGTTAAGGCATCTACTGCGACTACATCTCCAGGTTTTAGCAAAGCCATGACGGTTGTGGCTAAACCATGTTGAGCACCACTGACGATCAGTACGTTGTCTGCATTTACATTTAATCCTCTCTCCTTGAGATGTTGTGCCACTATGACACGTTCATGCTGACGTCCCCCATGTGGCTGGTAGCGTAATAAAGCTTCCAGTTCACCGGAGGTTGCTAACTGACGAAGAGCACTTCTCAGCAGTTCTGTTTGAGACGAAAATGATGGGTAATTGAAGTTAAGGTCGACCATATCGGCTGCGGCATACTGTTCTATACCTAGATTTGGAGGCAGAGAAATTTCACGTACAAATGTTCCGCGCCCAGCTTCTCCACTCACTAACCCCATCGCTTCAAGTTCAGCATAAACCCGGGTAGCCGTCACTAATGACATACCAGCATCCGATGCTAATTGTCGGTGAGTTGGCAGCCGTGTACCTGGAGAGAGGTGGCCAGCACGTATATCAGCAGCGAATTTATCAACCAAGGTTTTGTATCGTAAGCGAGTCATATGAAAATGTATCCATGACAATAATTTGATTGTCATGATTTTGAGCCATATTATGCCTATTAGCAATAGATCAATAATTGGACAATTCGATTTCCCTAATAAAGTAAATACACCAATTTAGGAGTAATAACTGTGCAGCCAAAAATTAAAAATAATACAGCGAGTGGGTGGTTTAACGGTTTTATTGGTGTATTAATCTTCAGCGGTTCATTACCGGCAACAAAAGTAGCCGTCATGGATTTTGAGCCCGTTTTTCTGACTGTAGCCCGTGCTTCTATTGCTGGTTTATTAGCATTCGTTATGCTATTAGCCTTTAAAGAGAAACGCCCTATGCGTGGGCAACTTGTTTCTTTGGCGATCGTCGCTATGGGCGTCGTTGTTGGATTCCCGCTTCTTACTGCATTTAATGTCGACTCTATTGGAGCCCTCGGTTCGACTGGTAACTATGCTTATTTCACACTTGCTGAACGTTTGCGAGTCACACAGCTGGCGGTGCAACATGCCGGGAACACTCCGGTGATTATTGGAATCGGCGCTTTGCGTACACGGGATGTATTGGACTTAGCCGAAGGTGCACAGACAGCAGGAGCGAGCGCAGTGCTGTTAGCTCCGATATCGTACCAAAGGCTATCTGCTGATGAAGTATTTGGTCTATATGAAACCGTAACCCGCAACCTTTCCGTACCGCTGTGTGTATATGACAACCCAAATATGACACATTTCGAATTCAGCGACGAATTGCATGGTCGAATCGCTCATCTTCCAAACGTTTGCTCCATCTAGCTGTGGATGTTTTGACTCTTCTTTCTAACTCTTTTGATCAGAAAAAACCATGAGATAGTAATCCCCTGCTAGCTCATCTGCGTGTTTAGCTTTTTTGATAAAACCGTTGAATTCGTAGAAATTAACCGCTTTATGGTTTTTAACCAAACATTTTAGACTTAATTGGTGTGGGTATTTGGATTTGACGAAATCCAGTAGTTGAGTGCCTATGCCACACCGATGAGATTCGGTAGAAACATAAAGATGATGGATAAAATGATTCGGTGCCCAAACAGAGACAAAACCTAGAACCATACCGTTTTCTACAGCGATATAAATCATCTCACCTTCAGTATCTTTATCGAAATCGGTAAGTTGATAGTTATCCGTGTTCAGCCAAGTAAAAGTGGCTTTTCTCGATTCCAAGTAAAGAATTCTCAGTGCCTCAATATGTTCAGGGCAAAACACGGTTATTTCCATCAGTTATAGCACCTCAATTACCTCAAACTCGATAACAACAATTTCCATATCTGGAGAAAACGTTCCTTCTCGCTCAAAAAAACACTTATGCTCCATCCGCCAACGATGTAAACTTCTATCACCCTCGCCTTCCTTCCAAGCCAGTTCGGTTGTCATTGCTGAAAATTGGGTTAAATGAACAGCAGTTACTCTAACAACACAAACCGGAAGGTTTTTACCATTTAAGACAATATACTCATTGCCAATTTCGATCTCTTCATCAACCTGTTTATAAGCATGATATGAACAACTTGTTGCTGTTTTAGTGCCTTCGGCAACTAATGCTGAAAGTTTGTCATACATTTCAATTGAGTCACCAAATACCCAACTTTCAGCAGCAGGATATTTATTTTCAATTATTTCCATGAGTTCATGAATTTTCATATTATCTATTGAGCATTATGGGTTCGTGAATAACCCAATTTATTAACATGACAATACTGCTGTTAACCATCACTTCTAACCAAATCTATGATCTTCCCCCTTATTCTAAGTAGAGAAAAATATGAGCGGTAAAAAACACCGCTCAGTCAAGGAATTCATGACGCTTATTTCATTTATTCAATCTGGTACAGAATATCGCCAACCGCATTGAAAACGCGATCAAGATCGTCTGTTTTAGCATTGAACATCGGGCCAAATTGCAGAGTATCGCCACTAAACCGCACATAAAATCCAGCTTTCCATAATGCAATACCCGCCTCGAAAGGACGGACAGCTTCGTCTCCATCGCGTGGTGCAATTTGAATTGCGCCCACCAGCCCGCAGTTACGAATGTCAACGACATTCGGACAGTGGTTAAGCCCATGTAATGCTTGTTCGAAATACTGAGCTAATTCAGCAGATTGTTCGATCAGATTTTCTTTTTCCAACAATTCGAGTGTTGCCAAGCCAGCAGCACAGGCAACGGGATGGGCTGAATAGGTGTAACCGTGGCTAAATTCAATCATATGCTCAGGCAGCGGCTGTGCCATAAATGCATTATAGATCTCGCTGGATGCCACCACCCCGCCCAGAGGAATAGCACCGTTGGTAATTTGTTTGGCAAAATTGAGAATATCGGGTGTGACACCGAAATAATCAGCCCCTGTCCAACGTCCCAAACGCCCAAAACCTGTAATCACTTCGTCAAAGATCAATAAAATATCGTGCTGGGTACAGATTTCCCGCAAACGTTGTAAGTAGCCTTGTGGTGGAACAATGGCGCCGGCCGAGCCACAAACGGGTTCCACAATAACAGCGGCAATATTACTTGCATCATGTAACTCAATCAGTTTCAGAAGTTCATCAGCAAGTTCAGGGCCACCAGCAGTTGGCATTCCTTTAGTAAAGGCCATGCCGGGTTGCAAGGTATGTGACAAGTGATCCACATCCATAAACTGACCAAACATCTTACGATTACCACCAATACCACCGAGACTTGTACCGGCGATATTGACGCCATGATAGCCACGTGCACGTCCGATAAATTTAGTTTTGGTAGATTTTCCTTTAATGCGCCAGTAAGCACGTGCCATTTTTACTGCGGTATCAGCAGTTTCCGAACCAGAACCAGTAAAAAACACATGGTTTAAATCACCAGGCATAAGATTGGCAATCTTGTCTGCCAATTTGAATGACCAAGGGTGGCCATATTGGAAACCAGGGGAATAATCCAATGTTCCCAGTTGTTCAGAAACAGCCTGACGGATTTCGGTTCGTGAATGACCCGCTCCACAAGTCCATAATCCCGACAAACTGTCGTAAATTCGACGACCCTGATTATCGACCAGCCAGTTTCCATCTGCGGAGACAATTAAACGTGGATCTTGTTGAAAATGACGATTGGCACTGAGCGGCATCCAATGCGCATTCAGGTTCAGTGATTGAAAAGAATTGAGATCTGACATTTTTACACTCCTCATATTAAGTTGTAACAAAGAGTTTGCAATAGAACAACATTCAAGTTAAATCTCAATTATCGAATCATTAGTTATGAGTTTACTTACGTAAAGCCAAATGTTACTGAATAAGACCGTTAACCACCAACCAATGCGTATCCAGTTCACACAACACCACTAACCTATAAAAATGTTTTAACAAAACCAGAAGAAATGCAGTAAGATTGGCGCCAAATCGTGGGAATTGATCTGGATCATTAGCTTGTTATCGCTTTTTCGTCTATCACAACGCCGAATACCTGCCTTGATCGCCTCACTGGCGATTTTGATGTTGTTCGTTGGACCAGTGGTATCAAAAACCCTGGAGCATCGGCGTGACAGCATAAAAAGCGAAGCCCACCACAACATGCCAATGTCTGGCATGCAAAATAGCAATAATCATCATTACACATCACCGGCACATGGTCATGACATGCATCATGGCGCTTCCCATATCCATACGGGGTTGATGGATGATATTGCCTGTGGTTATTGTCAGCTTCTGATTAACCTGCCATTGTTGACGTGGGTGTTTGTTCCTTTTATCTGGCTGTCACTGACTATCTCCCGCACCCCACCAGTCCGGATTTTTTTGGGTTCTGCCATTCAGCTATTTTATGGCGAATCGCAACCGCGCGCCCCACCCCTTAATTAATCTATTTAATTGAAATAATTCATTTATTTTTCTTGCTATACGCTGTTTGTAAGGCAAGTCAATATTTTTTCAAGCAAATTTAAAAACAGAATTTGTTTTTAATTAAGGGATATTTTTTATGTCTACTACACAATTATTTCGTGTATCACCTCTGACAGCCGCTTTAGCTGTCATTCTCTTTATGCCTGCCAGTAGCTTGGCTGCAACAGGTGAAAATAACAACGACAAAGAGATAAAAGACACACAGACAGTTAATGATAGAGAATCTGTGATAATTGTGACCGCTCCGGCGATTTCACCACTCACTATAGTTACCTCACCCAAAACACCTCGTCAGCCTGTACCCGCTAGCGATGGCTCGGATTACTTGAAAACTATTCCCGGCTTTTCCCAAATTCGTAACGGTGGTACTAATGGTGACCCAGTATTTCGTGGCATGTTTGGCTCACGCCTGCGTATGTTGATTGATGATGGTGAAATATTGGGTTCTTGTCCGTCACGTATGGATGCCCCAAGCTCCTACATTTCACCTGAAAGTTATGATGTTCTGAGTCTGGTTAAAGGGCCTCAAACTGTACTTTGGGGTGCAGGAAACTCAGCAGGAACGGTTCGCTTTGAACGTACCCGTCCTCAGTTCGACAAACTGAGTGCTCAAGGTAATATCAGTACGGTAGTGGCTTCCAATGGGCGTTGGGATGGTAATGCTGACCTTAGTTTTGGTAATGAACTCGGCTATGTGCGTTTGAGCGGCAATAAATCACGCTCTAACGATTATAAAGATGGTGATGGTAATCGCGTACCTTCTCGCTGGGATAAATGGAATACCGACATCGCAATCGGCTGGACGCCGGATAATGATACTTTGCTGGAATTAACGGCTGGCCAGGGTGATGGTAAAGCACGTTACGCTGGACGTAGTATGGATGGCTCCAAGTTCAAACGAGAAAGTTTTGGTGTGCGTTTTGAAAAGTCCAACATCAGTGACGTGTTCGACAAATTTGAAACCAATTTTTATTACAATTACACCAACCATATTATGGACAACTATTCTCTGCGTACTCCTATCCCAATGAGTATGGGAGGACATGGCGGTCATGGTGGCGGAAAACATGGTGGACATGGGATGGGTGCCATGGAACTGGATCGCCGTACTATGGGCGGCCGTATGATGGGGACTTGGATTTGGGAAGATTTCAAGTTACAGAGCGGTGTAGATACTCAGTCCAATACCCATCGAAACAAATATGACACTGTTTGGGTGAAAGATGCTCGTTACCGTAATTATGGTATTTTCAGTGAGTTAACTTGGGACGCCACTGAACAGAGTAAAGTTATCGGTGGTGCTCGTCTGGATAGAGTACTCGTAGATAATTACATTAAGGCAGCAGAACGGACAGCGACTCTACCTTCTGGCTTCATTCGGCTCGAACATAATCTGACGGAAGTACCGTTGATGTTTTATGCTGGCGTGGGTTATACCGAACGTTTTCCTGATTACTGGGAACTGTTTGATTATTGGGAACTGATCTCGTCCAAACCAGAGAGTAAAGCCTTCAGAGATTTGAAAACCGAGAAAACCACTCAGTTGGATATCGGGGCGCAATATAACGGTCAATATTTTAGTGGTTGGGTATCTGCTTACGTAGGTAAGGTTAATGACTTTATCCTGTTCCGCTATTCCCCAACTGACAGAACAAAAAGTCAGGCGAATAATGTCGATGCCACTATTATGGGTGGAGAAATGGGCGCCAGCTATCAGTTGAGTGACCATTGGAAAACTGATGCAAGTCTGGCTTATTCTTGGGCGAAGAATACTTCCGATCATCGTCCATTGCCACAAACTCCACCATTAGAAGCGCGATTTGGACTGACTTGGGAATATGGCGACTGGACAAGTGGTGGTTTGCTTCGTGTCGTTAGCAGTCAAAACCGAGTGTCAATCAATGAAGGTAACGTTGTCGGTAAGGATTTTGATCGCAGTGCTGGATTTGCTATCCTGTCTGCAAACACCGCCTATAAAGTGACTAAAAATGTTCAGGTTAGCGCCGGTATTGACAACATTTTTGACAGAACTTACAGCGAGCACCTTAACTTAGCCGGAAGTAACAGTTTTGGTTATTCAGGCAATACGCCAGTAAACGAGCCGGGCCGTACTTATTGGGCTAGAGTGAACGTTAAATTCTAAACCTACTTTTCGCCCTGACTAATGTGTCAGGGCGAATTTTCCGTCTTTATTAAGTGTCTTTCATTAAAGATATGTTTTATTGAATCTATTTTTATATCTTTAAAATAAGATACTTTTTCCTCTCTTTATTTCTCGAAAACATTTCAAGTAGCAGATTCATTGGTGAGCAGCCAATGGCGTAACAGTATGGCAATTTGTTCCTGTTGTTCTTCCGTCAATGGCTGGAGAATAGCTCTTTCGTTCTCCAAATGGCTCTCGACAACATTGTCTATAAGTGTTTTTCCTTCAGGAGTCAGAAAGACTTTGCAGCTACGTCGGTCTTCTTCATTGGCGATACGCTCAATTAACCCTCGCTGTACCATATGCTCAATGCGGGTACTCATTGCACCGGAAGTCAGCATAACTGACTGATACATTTCGGTTGGTGTAATTGGTGTGTTATAACGGCGAAGTGTAGCGAGAATATCAAACTCAATGGCACTCAGTCCATGTGCTTTAAAGACATGTTGCAGACGTTGCTCAATGATTTTGTTTACACGGACTAACCTTCCAATCACACCCATCGGGGAAGGATCGAGGTCTGGACGCTGCTGTTCCCACTGTATTAGCAAACGGTCAACGTGATCGTACTTCATTCTTTTTTCCTATTCATTTATTTCAACAAAAAGATACTTGATAAAAATCGTTTAGGCTATTATTTTAATTTATCTTTAAATAAAGATACTTTATATTGAGTTAAAATCCTCAGCAAAGGAAATCATTATGCAGGAAACGAGAATACTCAGTAATATTTTGCTTACCGCATTAGCGCCCATCGTATGGGGCAGCACCTATATTGTCGCCACTGAAATATTGCCGCCCAACATGCCTTTGCTGGCATCTACCGTCAGGGCTTTGCCTGCTGGCATATTATTATTGTTAATTTGCCGCACAGTACCAAAAGGAGTGTGGTGGCTACGTCTCACCGTGCTGGGGCTACTTAACATTGGTGCTTTTTTCTATTTCCTTTTCGTTGCAGCGGGGTATCTTCCCGGAGGTACGGCGTCGCTAATCATGTCTTGTCAGCCCGTGATTGTTATATTCTTAAGTGCTTATTTGTTAAGAACATCGCTGACAAGAAAACATTTTTTTTCGGCGATGCTGGGTATTACTGGGATTGCATTACTAGTGATGAACTCAGCTACCAGCCTGAACTGGCAAGGAGTTATCGCAGGGTTTGCTGGTTGTAGCTGCATGGCATTGGGGGTTGTTCTGACCAAGTATTGGAACCGCCCTGCCAATCTATCATTACTGAGTTTTACGGGCTGGCAGTTAACACTGGGTGGATTGATGTTACTGCCAATCGCACTTTACACAGAAGGTATGCCACAACAGCTCACGCCAACTAATATACTCGGTTATGGTTATTTGTGTCTGATTGGTTCTGTTTTCTCATTCATCATTTGGTTTCGTGGCATTGAAAAACTTCCCGTTGTAAGTATCTCATTCTTGGGATTTCTGAGTGCGGTATCAGCCTGTGTTCTGGGGTTTGTTTTTCTGAAACAAACATTTTCCTTGCTACAATTTTTCGGAGCCTGCACCATCATTGTTTCTGTCTGGCTTTCCATTCCTCGGAATCAGACACAAAAATCCAATAACTCTACAATCTAATAAAATAGTAAAAAGGATGAAAGAAACATCAATGAAACTTACTCTTATCTCTGGCAGTCAACGTCCAGATTCCCGTAGTCAACGTGTTGCATTGTACTTGCAAGAATTAAGTCGTGAATATGGATTTACTGATATACATCTCCTTGAACTGTCTAATGTAGAACTTCCATTTCACGATGGTTACACAACGGACATATCAGCAGAATCGCACCCTTGGCAGGCTCTCGCTCCGAATCTGAGAGAGAGTGACGCATTTATTTTTATTACTCCAGAATGGCACGGTATGGCAACGCCGGCACTGAAAAATTTCCTGTTGTATTGCTCAGTGACAGAATTGGGTCATAAACCTGCGCTATTGGCCAGTGTCTCCGCCAGCATGAACGGTGTTTATCCTCTTAGTGAATTACGCATGACAGGTTTTAAGAACAATCACGTTTGTTTTCTGCCTGATCATTTAATTTTCCGCCAAAGTGAAGGTTTGATTTCAACAGATTTGGCTTGTAGTAATGTTGAATTTGAAGCACGTGCGAAATACACGCTGAAACTATTGAAGGCTTATGCTGAAGCCTTGAAGCAAGTACGCGAAGTTGTTGGAGAAGAAAGCAAAAATTACCCTTATGGCATGTAAAACAGATAGAAACAACAATCTGCACTGATGGACAAGCCTCGGCTCAACCCTCTGAGCCGAGAATAAGACTGAATTGAAAGATTGCTCGATTAATCCACTTTATATTTATCCCATTCAAATTCACGGGCATGAGGCACAAAAAAGCCAAGAGTAGTCACTCCAATACCTGCCAACCCTTTTACTAACGCATTCTGTTTTTCATCGGATTTAACATCTTCAAAATGTGTAGGTGACGTATATAGGATTTCTTCTGGTTGATATAAGAAGCTTAATTCGTAATCGAATGTTCCACCCCAACTGGAAGCAGTGTAATAAAGGACAGGAGTATCAATCTCTTGAGATAAAGCAACCAAAAATTCGCGAAATGATTTTTTAATTTCTGGTGCTTCTGGAACAACCCGCCATTCTGTTTCCGTTAAAAACGAAGCTTTTGATTCAAGAACAGTCAGTTCATCGTAATTTAAAAACGCTTGCCGATATTGGTTAAAATTTCTTTTACCACATACTGGACGAATAACGATTAGGCCTCCAGACGGTAAATTGTGCTGATGATTTGGAGCATACCAAGCATAATCATTGAGATGAGGAATTAAATAAGCAAATTGCCGTAACTGGGCATCCGCTTTGATGTATTTTAGAGTTTTTGATGTTGCTGACATCAAAAGTTCATCCGTATACCATGACATTTGTCTCTCTTCCTTCATGTTTTTGATGCCGAAAAACATGATGACTGTATAAAAACATAGTGTATCGTATTTTTGGCATTTTTGTTCAAAAATCAGACCCAATTGGATTTAAAAATAGCCATAAATATCAAAAAGCCAGCATTTAAATAGATGCTGGCTTTTGCTACCCCTTAACATTCCTCTTACTGAGTTATTTCGGGTTTGCTTATTTTTGATGTAATTTTTTCAACAAATAAAATGCAATAAAAGTGGCTACTACATTGTAGAGCATACTGCTGACGAAGGCATTTCGGTATGTGATAAAAGAGAGCGCATCCGTATTATTCAATTGCCATTGAACTAATACGCTGACGATTGCGACTCCCAAAGCTGCACCGATTTGCTGCAAAGTAGCAATGATACCTGCGGCCATACCAGCAAATCGCACATGAATAAAAGCCAAAACGATATTGAGTAAAGGTGTCATCACAAAACCCTGACCATACCCCAGAAGTATCAGGATTGGCACGATCAGTAATAAATTGGTTGCAACGGGGAGCGTAGCAACCGCAACAATCAGCGCAATAAAAGAAACAGAATAAAGTAAAGCGCCCATAACGATAGCTTGACTACCAAAACGCTTAACCCAGTAAAACGCATTTAATGAAGATAAAACAAACCCTACGCTTGCTGGAGCAAAGATGAGTCCGGAATCAAGTGGAGTAAAACCGAGTCCGTTTTGTAAAAATAACGCAAAAACAAGAAAAAATGAGCTAGCAGTGGAATACACAAACAAGACCAATAAACATCCTAAACTAATGCGGCTGAACGGAGGCATTTATATCTATTGGCTCATATGCGTGAACCTGTCGAAACTGGGCAAACGTGGTGCGTTGTTTCCCCTCTAATCAAACGGATTATGAATGATTTATCTCCCCACTTAACTTATGTGTTGAATTTACACTGGGATGTTTTGGCCTTTAATCAGCCAGCAGATGAATATTTTCATTTCAGTCAGGTTAAAGGCGAACAACGTAACCTTTTATGGTTATTGTTCACTAATGATTATTATCGTGAATTATTGTGCCATTGGAATCAGGATGCTTATCGGTTGTTAGCCAGTTTCAGACGTGATTATGCCCTTGCAGCTGAAGACGGCTATATTCAAAATCTCGTTAATAAACTACTTAAAACATCACCCGATTTTTATGATATGTGGAATAAGCATGAAATTTATGAACCCTGTAATGGAGTGCGGCAACTGAATGTAAATGGGGAAAACATTTCTTTTGAATATACGTCAATGGTTATTGATTTAGAAAAGCATCTGTGTTTAATTGTTTATGCAGAAATCTGAGGGGGACTCCCCCTCACCTAGAAAAAAATAGCATCCATAGTGATATGTAAGGTACAGAATTACCGAATATTCTGAACGGTACCATAAAATAAATTTTTTAAAATTATTTCTATAAATAATAATAAAATTAACTTTTATTTAAACTCCATTTTGTTTTTTTAAAACAAATATCGTAAAAGGAGAAATAGTAAATTGTGGGATGGTTAGAGTTGATTGTTGGTAAAGGGAAAATCCCATTTCTTCTGAAAGAGTCATTAATTTTCCAAAAGACCAAAATGTATCATTAAAAATAAACTGTTCCCCATATTTTGTTCGCATGCTGATAGGTAGTGCCTCTCCATCATGGTAAATTTTACCCTCTTCTCCTGTTTTGAATGTCCCGAAATCTACTCCCATCGCATTCAAGTTAAAATTAAGAACGATATAGTAACCATGTTCAATAAGAGCATCATTGACTTGGCGTAACAGTAATTTAATTGAATATTCGGTATTTAGAGTACAAAGCAAAAAAGAACTTATGACAGCATCGAACTTACTATTATTATTAATATAATTAGGTAGTTCGCTTGCGTAAATAAACGTAGCCCCGCTATTTTTATGCTTTTCTCTTGCATTTTCTAAAGCGTGTTCTGAAATATCAGCGCCAACCACCTGGGAAGAGATAGATGTAAGAAAAGGAATTAATTCGCCTGAACCACAACCGAGATCTAATACTTTGTTTATTGAATTATGTTGTTTAATGAAATTAGAAATAGCAGTAAATCCATATTGCTCCTCAAGGATATTATCGTACTGTGAAAATAATTTAAATATGTCTTTTTCTTTCCACTGACTCATAAATTCACCCCAAGTATTATTAATAAGATACGCAATTATCACACTTACTACTATAAATAAAATTCTAAAGTATGACTATGTTATTTTTGTAACGAAACTGTTATAAAAAAGTTAATCACTTTCTTGCATTTCGGATCTAATTATTATGCTATAGCGAGTGCGGACGAAGGATAGATATTGCTGGGGATGGCCAGCGGCATCTTAGTCAAAATGATCCTTACAGAGTGCAAGAGAAATTGGCACCGTCTGCTCTATAAATTTATCTCACCTTTCTTATAAAGACTTTCTGGGGAGCGGTATGAAAGACAGCTAACTGAAAGTCATTACTTTTCGAAAAATGGACTCAATTTTATGAAAAAAAACAATCCGGCACGGCCGATTTTTTTAGGGATGACATTGTTATTTGGGCTATTACCTACTGGTTCGTTAATTGCTGCCACTGAATATCACGAACAGGGTAAAAAAGGTATACCTGATAGTTGGTTGTCAGATGAATTTAAGAATCAATGGGGGTTGGCCTCTATCGGTGCCCATTATGCCTATGCCAGAGGTTATACGGGTAAGGGCATTAATGTCGGTGTATTAGATGAGGCGGTTACCAACCATCCTGAATTTGCTGACAAACTAAAGATAATCGCTCCATCCGACATTTGGAACTATAGTTATGACCCCTACAGCGATCTGATCAGCTTTGGCGCCCATGGCAATCATGTGTCAGGAACCATTGCGGCGAACAGAGATGGCAAAGAAATGCACGGAGTAGCATTTGATGCTGGTTTAGTCACCGCAAAGTTTCTGCAAAATGATTACAACCGCACAGAAGCTATGATTCAAAGCGATGCTCGCATCATTAATAACAGTTGGGGAGTTCGTCCGCGTTATTATGTTGGTAGCGACGGTAGACCGATTAGGCGGCCGGATGGGACTGTCGATTACGTGCAAGTGACACTGGAACAGCTAATTAATTATGTCTCGCCAATTAAAGAAAGACTAAACGAGTTAAGCCGTTCCCCGCTCCCTGTGGTAGGGGATCCGTTAGCCAGTGATGCCGGCATGTTACGTGCTGCTCGCCAAGGAAAACTAATGGTTTTCGCTGCGGGTAACGCGAATAATTATAACGTGACTTGGTTACACGCAGGGATGCCTTATTTCTTCCCGGACGCACTGAAAAACTATCTTAGTATCACCAATCTAAAAGAAAACGATGTGATTGCACCATCGTCAACTAGCTGTGGATATACCGCCAGTTGGTGCTTGGCTGCACCAGGCACCAAGGTTTACAGTAGCACTGGCGATTTTGTCTCGAAAAATGGTGGCGAAATTAACGAGGACGCTTTAAAGAAAGGCGAGCTGGAGATTGATCCCACCTATGATTCTTACACAGGTACGTCAATGGCTGCGCCGCATGTGGCAGGAGCCGCTGCAGTTCTGATGCAACGTTTCCCTTATATGACTGCGGCGCAAATTGCCGATGTTATCAAAACCACCGCGACTGATTTAGGAACGCCGGGTCTTGATGACTTATATGGTTGGGGAAAACTGAACCTGAAAGATGCCATTAATGGCCCCAAAATGTTTATTACTAAGCAGGATATTCCTGCTAAATATTACATTGAGGGGTCGTATACTGAAACACAGTTTATCGCCAAGATTGACGGCATCGGCAGTCTGGTTGAGCCAGGCACCACCGTACAACGAGTGTGTAACAGTATTGAGTGCGCCTACGACTATTGGAGCAATGATATCAGTGGTCATGGTGGCCTGACTAAAACTGGCAGTGGTGCGCTCCTACTTACCGGAGCCAGTACTTATTCTGGTCCAACCTGGGTGAATCAAGGGCTGTTATTGGTGAACGGTTCGATAACCTCTGACGTGACAGTACAAAGCGATGCAACCTTGAGCGGAAAAGGCACGATTGGCTCACTCACTGCTTACAACGGCGCTAACATCGCACCGGGTAATACTGACGCTGCTCTGAATGTTGATCGCGAAGTCATTTTTAAAACAGGCTCTCGCTATCAGGTGACATTAACGCCGGATGGTAAGAGTGATCGTATCTTGAGTAATGGTATGGCAGGGCTGGAAGGGGGTGAAGTGCAAATGACTTTGGAAAACCGGGGTAACTTGCTGTCGCAGCAAAAGGTACGCAGTCTGCTTGGTCAGCAATACAATATCTTGCAAGCGAGCAATGGTATCTATGGTCAGTTTGACACCGTATCACAGGGGCATCTGTTCCTTGATATCCCGCTCAACTATCAATTTGATCGAGCGTTGCTGGATATAAAACGCAACACAACCGAGTTTGCCAGTCTGGCCACAACGGCTAATGGGCGTTCAGTTGCCAAAGCGGCTGATATGCTGAATTCAGACCATCCAGTTCATGAAAGTATTCTGATGGTAAATTCAGCCGAACAGGCTAGTCAGGCATTCAGCCAACTTTCAGGACAGGTTCATGCTGATATTGCTGCTGCACAGATCAATAGCAGCCGCTATCTGCGCGATACACTGAATACCCGTTTGCGTCAGGCTAATGGCGGAACCACTTCTCAGGAAATCAAAGCGGATACAGATGGTGCTTGGGTACAGATAATGGGTAACTGGCAGCGTGCCAGCGGCAACAATGAAGTCAGCGGTTATCGGATGTCCAACTACGGCGTATTGTTGGGTGTAGATAAAGACTTGTCCAGCGACTGGCGGCTTGGCGTGGCTACCGGCTACACTCGCTCTTCTCTGCATGGGGGCGATAGCGCATCAGCACGCAGTGATAACTATCACTTGGCTTTATACGGCAGCAAACAGATTGATGCTCTGGCATTACGTGCTGGTGTGGCCTACAGTTGGCATCGTTTTGACACCGAGCGCTCAGTCGCTTTTGGTGATCAGTCCGATGAGCTGAAGGCTAAATACGGTGCACGTACTGGACAATTATTTACCGAAGCGGGTTACGGTATCAAAACCTCTTGGCTGAATTTGGAGCCATTTGCCAACTTAGCTCACGTTAACTTCCACAACAATAGCATTAATGAACAAGGCGGAGCCGCTGCACTGCACGGCGACAAAAAATCACAGAATGCTACCTTCTCTACACTGGGTTTGCGTGCCGACCAAAAATGGAAAATCGAACGCGAATCCCAAAGAGAATTGCATGTGGGTGTATATGGTGAACTGGGCTGGCAACATCGGTTTGGTAACATCAATCGTGGCACTAAGTTAGGTTTCAGTAATAGTAATACGATGTTTACCGTCAACAGTGTTTCAGCGGGGCGTGATGCAGCAGTGATTAAAGCAGGTACTGAATTAGATATCGGCAAAAATACCACACTGGCACTGGGATATAATGGCGTTTTATCAGGCAGCCATAAAGATAACGGCGTGTTCCTGAATGCTAATTGGCGATTCTGATCGGTAAAAATTGCCTACGTATATTCTCAATAAAAAAACTCACTGCCAGCTTGCCAGCAGTGAGTTTTTTTTCATCCCTGAGTACATTCATCCCTGTTCTCCTTCTCTTACTTTAAACATAAAAGCAGCGTGATGTGTGATGCGATAATTTCAGAGATTTCTTTAAGATGTTTTGTCTCCGAACTTTTTGGCCATAGTACCTTTCGTAAATTCAACCAATCAATTAGATTTTTGTGTGTGCATTTGACAATGTTTTGCATTTTTACTTAACTTTATATGTTCCTAACAATAAAAATCATTTCTTCTGTTAACTCGTGATATCCATCCCCTGCCCAGCTATCTAACACAGTGGTAGCCACCAGATTTATTTCACCAAGGCTAGAAATTTTATCCCTATTCTCATAAAAGGAGGCCAGAATATGCCGCCACGTTTTATTCTGCCTGTATTGGCACTCGTTGTATTTTTCATTGGTACGACGGAATTTATGTTGTCTCCCATGCTCAAACCATTGACCAGTGCATTTAGAACGACGCTTGATAATGTTGCTTGGCTTGTATCCGGTTATGCTCTTTCCTATGCTCTTGCAGCCCCTTTTTTCGGCTGGCTTTCTGATCGGGTAAATCGACGCAGATTGTTACTGACATCCCTGTTGTTTCTTATGTTTGATGGGTTGGCGTTAACATTTGCCCCAAATTTGAGTACTGCTGTTGGATTGCGTATTTTTGGTGGCATAGCTTCAGCGGCATTAATCCCAACAACGTTTGCTTTGATTGCAGAATTTTTTCCACGCCAAAAGCAAGCGTCAGCCATGGGTCTGGTTATGCTTGGCATGACAGCGGGTATTGCTGGTGGCCCAATATTTGCGGGGGTTTTAACAGAATTATTTGATTGGCGGGCGCCATTTTTGGTCAATGCTGCTGGGTGTTTGCTGGTTTTTGTCTTAGGTAGGAAATGTATTCCAATTCAAGCGCCTGTTGAGAGAACAAAACACCAGGTGGTTACATTTAAATCAATGTTTCAGTGGGTGTGCCAGAAAAATCTAATGATTCCTCTTATCGCAAAAGGATTTTGGAATGGTACGGCGGTGTCTGCTTTGATATTGGCTGGAGAGGTGTTACGACAACACTATGAGCTAAGAACAGGAACGATTGGTATCTCAATTTCTACATTCGGAATCGGTCTTGGTTTGGGTAATTTGTCCGTCGGAATAGTGAAACGTCTGGGATTAAGGGATGAACTCATATTGTTACTGGCGATCGTGTTACTTTCTTCAGCGACGACTGCGTTTATGCTGATGCCTTTATCTCTGCCCTTTAGTTTGAGCTGTTTGATTGTATGGGGAAGCGCCCTTGGTCTTGCTGCACCGATCAGTACCGTTATTCTGGCAAATCGGGCGAAACAGCATAAAGGTCAGATACTGGCAGTTTCAGAAAGCTTGAACAATCTGGTGATTTTGCTTTTGATCCCGATTGCTACAATGCTGATGACTCATCATGGCATTACAGTGACCATGCTAATGTTAGGATTCAGTTTAATAATAAGTATCGTGCTGACAATAAGAGACTTTTTTGGTGACACTGTCACGCAATAAGAATTGGGAAGTATGATGATAAAGGGTAATCCCCCCCTTCACCTTGCCAAAGTATAAGTAAAAGAGAAGTTATTCGTTTTTTAAGAGAAAGGATAAAAATTTACATCTAAAATGATAATTAATTAACATAATTATGTTAATTTTAGGTGTTATTAAGTAATAAAAAAGACTTGGAAGCGCTATCCTCCAAGCCTTGTCAATCAATATATGTTCTAAATATAAAACTATAATTAAAATTTGTTCTGATTTATAAAAATAAATAACCGCTCACACCAATGTCAGTTATTTTTGTCAATAATAAGAAACGATTCCTCACGATTCAACATCTGGCGTGATTTTTTCTCTTCTTCATCAACCAGTTGAGTTAATTTTTTGACGAAAATAGCTTGTAATTGATTCCAATGCTCTTCGAAGTGTTCTTCATTACGTAAGCAATGTGTCATTACTGCTGCACGTAATACGTAAACACATCGTGCTTTTTCCCACTCACTACGGCTAAAACCACATTTCTCAGCGTAGTACCAAGGTGTATCACCGTATTCTTTGTAATCCAGTATGGTTGAGGATGTGAAAAAATCGTTGCTATATGCACGTCCTGAAGAATATGAACAAAGTTCGTAAATTCGCTTGTTGAGCGCATTGTGGTTGATAAGGCTGGTGTTTTCGACTTCTTTGAAGGTGAAGTTGATCATGTGAAAATCAGGTGTTGGCATGATATGCATTTTAAATCGATACTCACCGATTTCGATTGGTGGCATATTTGCCATTTTATCTAATAGCTGATTCGCGGTGACTATACCAGCGGCTATCACTTTTCCATAACCACTGATGTTTAAAGGCAGTAGTCGATGAGCTGCCCACAGCGCTGCTGCGGTTGCCCCTGATTTCGAACCTTCCATGATGGAAGCGCCAAGTACCCCTCGATTACTGGCAGGAGAGTTACTTTGGTTGTTATTTTCTTCAAAGACATAAAGGGCACGTGAAGCAATCAAATCGAGAATACGTTTGTCTTTCATACAAATTGCCCCGGCGGAATATTGAATAAATCCAACCTTATGCGGGTCAATTGTTATCGAATCGACATATCGCAATGCTTTGAAGCTCTGGTAAACCTCTGGTTTTGGCCAACTGATATTTTCAGGCACGATACCTAGCGCGTGGTGATAGTTAACCAAATCATCATATTCCATAAATTCACCCTGTTCATTAAGAAGCATGGAACAGGCGTATCCCGCATAAGCGGCATCAATATGGATATAGAATGATTCACCATAACGTTCTTCACATTCTTGCCGTAATGCAATTACTTCATCAACCCGATCAATGGCACCGACTTCAGTTGTACCGACTACACCAATCATCGCCAAAATAGGCACGCCCTTCTCGATTAAGTCGAGGGTGATTTCCCGCATTTTGCCAACATCGGTTTGATAATGTTCATTCACAGGCAATGGGATAATATTTTCTTGACCGATCCCAAAAATATCTGCTGCTTTCATCCAGGAATAATGTTTGGATTGTGGTACAAGTAGCTTACCCAAAATTTCAGTCTTACTCCCTGTACCACGACACGTCATGTTACGTATTTCATCAAAAATCCCGCGTTTTTGTAACTCGCTGATTAAATCGAGAACTTCAGTTGTTGGCATATTCATCAATTGCTTTTGTGACTTATGACTAACCAGCTCTTTTGTCTCAGGATGTTGGGATACAGCAAAAGGCAATGTTTTTAAGTTTCTGGCAACCCACAAACCTTCATAGTTAGCTACAGTTCCACCGGAAGTGATATGTCCCCAAGCGTGTTGAGGGTCATAACCAAGCATCCGGCAGAGATCTAACCCAGATTCAAGCTCAAGTTCTGTTGTTGTAGGTGATACTTCGTAGGTACAGTTGTTGGGGTTGTACATCATTGCCATCACATAAGCGAGATTGGAAACCATCAAAGTGTCGCTGTTAATGTGGCCTAGATAACGGGGGGAGAAGAAAGGAATTGAGGTATTTTTTAGTTTTGCTGATAGCTGATTCAATATTCCTTCTGTCCGATAGAGAGTTTCTCTGTAATTATGCTCATAACGATCAACGGATGTAACCAAAGCGGCATCTTCTGGGTGAAATCCTGAACGCCAGTGCATATGTTCGCTAACCGCATAGTCCATCATTTCCCTGAAGAAAACTGCATTTTCTGATTTTGGGCCTAGAAACAACGCATCTACATTTAAGTTGGTATAAAGAGGCTTAGTCATAATCACGATACCTTTTTCTGGTTCTTAGTGTTTTATAGTATTTTTTAATTTATGCGTTTGTAAATTTGTTAATGTTCCAATTTTTGTTTCAGACGTTAATAGCGCACCTCTTGTGACAAGAGCGAAAAATAAAAATAACCTACTGAAAGTAAATTATTTAATTTCTGATGGATGTGCTAAAAAATTCATTAACACATATCAAATTAATCTATTTTAATCGATATAAAATACACTTTTTAAAATATTAATCATAAGTTAATAAATAGTTTCAAATTTGTGCGCGACAACAAAGAAATGCTCAGAACGCAGAGTGATATGAAGATGGAAATGTTTCATTGTAAGACTATGAGTACGTTCTACATAACATGATTAGTGACAACGTCACGTTTTTTGTTATGTAGAACGGTATAGCAGAGGAAGAGGAAAGTTACCTAATTTGGGGAAAATGACGATTACATGTTACATATAATGAAAAAAGTATATTGATTGACCATCTCAGCGATAAACATGATAACCGTGCCAGACAGAATGGGAAAACCCGGACGGATTAACGCCCGGTTTCTCCCTTTCCATAAAGAATAAGCCCATATTGCCATTGCGATAATATATAAACACCATGAAACCATTCTCAGCCAAAATGCACTTTTGAAATTAAGTTCTAGCTGGAGTGGAAAGATAATATTTTCGTCGACTGTTGTGGCTTCTGTTAACCACTCCATATAGGCCGGCTGCTCAATCAATCGCGTTGTTACACTGATGAAAACAATAATCAGTGCTACCATCATTAGTTTGGTGGAAAGTTTCCTGCAAATGCGTTTTTTGAGTGGCCAACCAACAAACGATAGAGCTAACGCAGGCCCCAGTGTAAACACCGCACCATAGAACAAAAAATAGGTATTAATGTTTATCCCTTTGGCCATAGTGCTATTAACGTAGATGCTGGCCATATAATGCATATCGGTCAAGCCAATGATCCCAAGCCCGGCTATGATATAAACATGAGCCCGCTTTGTAATTATGACGAATAGCGTATATAAACTCAGCAAACTAAAATAAATAGCAGCAAAAGTCTTTTCTATGTTTATCCATTCCCGCATAACATTACGTAATGAATGGTAAGCACTAAATGGATATCCCAAGAGATCTAGAGAAGAGGCCAGCCCTACTCCTGCCAGTACACTGCTGACCAACAAGATTCTCTGTACGAGTCCAATAATTGGATACTGCCATGTGTCTAATTTATGTCTAACTCGGTAAATATAAAGTGCGCTCATTAGTACAAGTCCAATCGAACTTTGCACTATCATCGTAAATGCAATCAACAGCCATTCACCCATACCAATCCAATCCATTTATCTGTAACCAAACTCCATCATCAATACATTATATTATTAATTCAATTTAAGTTTGATCAGTATGTTATATTGAGTGTCGTAAATTTTACGCAAATTCGGCGTTAATCCCTAAAAAAATTCATTTTTTTCTCAAGATACCTTTTTGCGTGATGATTTATACAGTGATTAATAAGGGAATCTAGCTCTTATCAGGGCGGTCTAAATATGTTAAATTGACGTATATCAATTACTTCTAATGAGCACTCCCTATGATCCCGGAAAAACGTATTATTCGTCGGATTCAATCTGGTGGTTGTGCAATCCACTGTCAGGATTGCAGCATTAGCCAGCTATGCATTCCTTTCACCTTAAATGAACATGAACTCGATCAGCTTGATAATATTATTGAGCGTAAAAAACCAATCCAGAAAGGGCAAACTTTGTTTAAGGCTGGTGATGCATTGAAATCACTCTATGCTATCCGTTCTGGGACTATCAAAAGCTATACGATCACTGAAGAAGGTGATGAGCAGATTACCGGTTTTCACCTTGCCGGCGATTTAGTAGGGTTTGATGCTATCATCAATACTGAGCACCCCAGCTTTGCCCAAGCACTGGAAACTTCCATGGTGTGTGAAATCCCATTTGAAACACTGGATGATCTTTCCGGTAAGATGCCAAATCTCCGCCAGCAAATGATGCGCTTGATGAGCGGCGAAATCAAAGGCGATCAGGAAATGATCCTCCTGCTATCCAAGAAGAATGCGGAAGAAAGGCTGGCAGCATTTATCTATAACCTGTCACGCCGTTTTGCGCAGCGCGGTTTTTCTCCTCGCGAGTTCCGTTTGACCATGACGCGTGGCGATATCGGTAATTATCTTGGTTTGACTGTTGAAACAATTAGCCGCCTGCTTGGCCGTTTCCAGAAAAATGGCATTTTGGGTGTTAAAGGTAAGTACATCGCGGTCGAAAATATGGAGAAACTGACGGAATTGGCAGGAAAGGCCCCTGTTTGTGTGTCCTAAAGTTATCTTAAATTTTAAGCCGGATCGCTATATTTTGCTGATCTGGCTTTCTTTTACCCTGTTATAGTTGGTCATATTGGTTTATCTTCTTACAAAGATGTATCCAGCCTCTGCGAGGAATTCAATATGGCAAACTACCAAAACCTCTTAGTTGCAATTGACCCAAATCAGGATGATCAGCCGGCATTAAGGCGTGCAGTATATATCGTGCAACGTAATGGTGGCCGGATTAAAGCATTCTTACCCATTTATGACCTCTCATATGAAATGACTACCCTGCTTTCTCCAGAAGAAAGAAATGCCATGCGTAAAGGTGTCATTGGCCAAAGAATTGCTTGGATAAAACAGCAGGCACACTACTATCTTGAATCAGGTATCGACATTGAAATCAAGGTAGTTTGGCATGGTCGTCCTTATGAAGCCATTATTCAGGAAGTCATCACAGGAAAGCATGATTTATTATTGAAAATGGCACATCAGCATTCTTTATTGGAATCCATGATTTTTACACCGCTGGATTGGCATCTATTACGTAAATGCCCTTGCCCTGTCTGGATGGTTAAAGATCAGGTCTGGCCAGAAAAAGATTCTGCTGTTGTTGCGGTTAATTTATCAAATGAAGAATCTTACCATACTGCACTAAATCTGAAATTGGTGAAAGAAACGCAAGATCTCGCTAACCGAATTGTAAAAGAACCTCTGATTCATCTTGTCAGCGCTTATCCTACTGCGCCTTTAAATATTGCAATGGAACTGCCCGATTTTGATCCCAATGTATATAACCAGGCATTACGTGGTCAGCATTTGGTTGCAATGAAAGAGTTGCGGCAAAAATTCTATATTGATGAACAACAGACCCATGTTCACGAAGGGCTACCTGAAAAAGTCATTCCTGAAATTTGTGATGAATTAAATACGGGAGTGGTTGTTCTGGGCATTCTTGGGCGAACTGGGTTATCCGCTGCATTTCTTGGTAATACGGCTGAACATGTCATCGATAAGCTTAAATGTGACCTGCTGGCAATTAAACCGGATGGTTTTGTTTGCCCGATTAGTGTGGATGAAGAGTAGCTGATCGTCTTTTGTACGGTATGTCTAAAAAAAGCCAACTCCATAAAGGAGCTGGCTTATTTCTATCTATCATTTATGTTCTATAACATAAAATAATTAAATCATCATACTTACTGTTACTTTGGAATTGCTCTGTTTATTATTTTTTCTTTTTTTAATTCAACTGCAATGGAAAATAGGAGTCATAATAATTAAAAATAAATTACCCTATTCCTCTAATTATTTTATCTTCCCTGTTAAAAATTCAGATTTTTGGCTGCATTTTTTAAACGTTCATCGCCTCTTCGATCATATTTCTGAGTTGTAGTGATACTTGAGTGCCCCATCGCATCTTTCACTGTTACAATATCTTCCCCATTGTCCAGCATGGCTGATGCAAATGTTCTACGCAGATCATGAGGAGCAAATTTTTCCAGCCCACTCTCAATTCTACGTGTCTCCAATATATGATAAATTGCCTGGTCTGACAGACGGTTATCTGTCACATCATCATCACGACGGATACGGGTAAACAATGGTCCGGCATGATCACCCCGGATTTCATCTATCCAACGATTCAAACGTTCCCATGTTCCTTCAGGCATATAGGATAGACGTTCTTTGTTTCCTTTCCCCATGACTCTTAAAGCCTGCTCACGACGAATAACATGTTTCAAATCCAGTGAGATAATTTCTGACCGACGGAGCCCGCAACCAACAAGCACACTAATGATGGCGGCATCACGTAAACCTTTTGTGCTGAGATCATTTTCACAAGTAAAAAATAACGTTTTAATTTCATAACGGTCAAGTGCCCTTCCTTTAGGCAACCGATTCCCTCTGACCGAACGCACTTGTTTAATATGTTGAAAACTGTCGGTATCGAGTTGCTTCATTGTCCAAGCTTCCAACGCCACGCCTTTTAACGCAGCAAGGTAGGTATTGATCGTCGCTGGTGCTTTGCCGGAATCGGAGAGCATTTCCATGATAGCTTGCACATGATGACGACGCAGTGCATTCCATGTACAGTCCTGTACATTTTGATACCCAAGCATTTTTGCTACAATATTAAGAAACGATTTCATAGTCTGGCGACTTCGCTTTGAGCCAAGACTGATAAGATATGCAATAGCGGGATTGTTATGTATCTGTTTGCCAGATGCAGACAATGACATGACCATTCCTTGCTTTTGTTGATCACTTGAAATGACCATCCATGATTTTGTGTTTTCATCACTTTCATCGTTGTATTCATCTGGGTTTTGGTGGTTCAAAATTGCCTCCTTGTTGCTGACTTCAGTGTCTTCCGTTCAAACAAGCTCAAATCGAATTGTTACAAAACAAGTGTGTCCACTCCGTTCGGATAATGGAACTTATCTTATTAGCTCTATTTTTGAGCATAATTATGGTTTCGCTGTGTAAAAAGTGGGGCTCATTACCCACACAATCCTATTGTAGAAAAGCTACTTTTTCAAATGTATATTTTAATAAGTAGGATGTTTATTGAGCATTTATTGGTGTTTTTTAGTTGTTTAGGAACAATAAAATTTGTAGTTTGTATGTAGTGCGTAATTGCATGATTAAGAATTACGTTTGAAACGGCGTTTTTCAACGAGGCAATGCGATAAATCCCTCCCCACTTATTTTTACTGCCTGCCCTTCTTTGAGTTTGGTAAGATCGGTTTCTTCAACCTGTGCCAGTACCTGATATTGTGTTGTGTCCATAACTTCCAATAAGGGCATCCCTTCGGTAACTCGAACTCCTGTCTGAATCGTTAAAAGCTTCCCACTTTCTCCTTGTGTTGTTCTAAGCACGATACCCGAAAATGGCGCTTTGATTTCTTTATGTAAGTATTGTTCCTGTAGTGTCTGATAGCGGCTGTAGCGCGCCACGTGAATTGAAAAAATGTGCCATTTAAATCGCGAAAAATTAGCACATGGTGATTTTATCAAAACACGTGGCATATTTAGATTCTTTTGTAGTCGGTAACTGGCTATATTCTATTCTTTCCTTTCTGCATCCCTGCAAACACTCATTCTGTTCATTAATTAAACTAAAAAAGCGCTAATTTATTGCCTGTGTTTCACCTTTAAAGGCCTATTAGCCATTTGTACCATGGTTATCATGCAACTAACTGGTTTGCAAAAAACCTCGGTTTAACGGGAACGGTAGATTTAGCGAAATCAATGTGGGAAAATGGCCTGCGGACGGCATCGAGGTTGACGAGAGTGTTTATCTGGAGTTTGTGGCAAATAGACCGCCAGAGGGCAAGCGTCGAGTCGTTGGTGAGAATGGTTTACCTGCATGGGGCGATATTCCACCGCCAACACCAGAGGAACTACAGCAACGGGCAGAGCGGAAAAAACAATACCTGATGTCACAGGCATCAAATTCTATCGCACCGTTACAGGACGCTGTAGACCTAAAAATGGCAATAGATAGTGAGCAAGCAACACTGACAGGGTGGAAAAAATATCGGGTGTTATTGAACCGTGTAGACTGTTCGACCGCACCTGACATTGACTGGCCTAAAGCGCCAAAATAACGATAAGGGGCACGCAGCCCCCGTATTTACTTCGGCTGTTCCGGCCATTGGACATCGGGTGCGGTGGAGCAATCCACCCGATTGAGCAGCACCCGGTATTTACGCCATGCGGTTAATGCGGATTTCTCGGCATCGGTGGCGATATTCAAATCGACTGCATCCTGACAGATATCAATTTTCTCTTTGGCCGTCCTCAGCAAATATCGTTTCTCATACTCTGCATTTTGCTGTAACTGCTCTGGTGTGGGCGGGGGATTTGCAATAGTTCTGGCCTCAGTTTCTGTAATGGGAATGAAATCGGGTTTAATTAAATAATCCTGAGAGCCATCTGATTCATACCCATACACCCGATTATCTGTTGATTTGTAATATTTCATGATTACCTCAATTCAGCCCATGACTCGATGAAATCGCCTTCGTTCTTGCGGTGCGCATTAACTTCGTAATTCGCGCCAACCGGAACGATAAAAAATACACTCAAAATTGAGTGCGGGCCGTCAAGACCTGACCAATTATAGGCGACCTGAACACCATTTACGCTAGCACCAATCCCCAGTGCGACATTGCTCTCCTCTCGTTTTTTCGTTTTAACGAATACCGCTATCGGCCTGCCTGCATCATTATAATATTGTGAGCCCCCGATTCGCTGAGACCGAACGTTCCGCCAGCTCTGGTTAATACCGATACTCGCGTTATCTGCCACATCAGACATTAATGCGATATCACCAGATTTTTTGCGCAAAATGGCGTAATACTGAGTAGCAGTCGATTTATCCCGGTACATAATTCTCAACATGTCGGCATTTTCATGTGGAGTCGCAGAAAGCTGGACGTAATAACCAGTCGCATTTATTAATTTGATACCTGCCCAGTCATGTGTCGCCTCAACATCTACCCCGCCACACGAAAACATTTCAGAGGATTTTTTCAGCGCAAAACGGTCACCCGCTTCTTTAATCGAATACGCGCCAACCACTGCCGCTGAAGGAGGAAATGCTTCGCTGTACCCCCGCGACCATCGCCCATCTTTATGGCGATCATGCAGCGTTGTCCCGCCAACCCACCCTTTGGCTTCAATATCGTCGTCAGCATAAACCTTCCCTGTAATTTGTCCGCCTGTTTTGGGGTAAGCATTTTTCGCTAAATCTACCGTTCCCGTTAAACCGAGGTTTTCTACAAACTTCGGCTTGTTCGGAATGTCTGCGCCGTTCTGGTTCTTCTCCAGACGGCTATTGGCATTCTCATTAACTTCAGTCACCAGCTTCTGACTGGCGGCCATTTTGCTGCTGTTACCCGTTCTGTCGGTCAGTGTAATGCCATTAGCAACGATACTTTTGATGGCAACAGCCAGTTGATTCAGTTTGCTTTTATCTGGCGTGATACCTGCCTCTTTCAGTACGCCCAACAATTCAGCCTGAACCTGGTTAAACCATTCCTGACCGGGATAGCTGGCACTCAATCCCGCGCCCCCTTCAGTAAACCAAAGGGGGACAGAATTGTTGGTGGGGGTGATAGTAGGCATCACGTTGATACCTGACGGGTTATCGAGTCCGAACATCGTTATTCCTCACTCATAAATAAAAACAAATTCGGTTTCAGCCGGCGCGTAACGCGCCAGCAGGCATTCCAAATCGGCGGCATCGGCAATGCGTAAGCGTTGCTGGCAGTGATCCAGTACGGTGGCAAAATGGGTTGTCCTGTCCGCGACATGGACGAACACGCGAAACCAGTTGATATCGGGGTAAATGGGATAATTGCAGTCACGCAGGCAGTGATGCGGGTAGTGCTCTTCCAGTCTGATGCGGTAGCCACGGTCGGCAGCCAATCGTTCATAGAACTGATTGCACAAGCTGCCGGACATGATTAATTTTGTCTTGACGGCCTGACGACGACTGTTGATTGATGACTCTTTATCAATGCTGCAATCAGGCAATCCGACAAAATCTTCCCAGTCGTCCAGTAACATAAATGCCCGGTCGGCAAAGATTTCTTCTAGCAACGCGGCATTGATAGCATCAACCCGGGCGAATTCTTCCCCGGTGGCCAGCATCAATTTGGCCAGATTGCTGTCGAGATCTTTTGACCAGGCCAGGCCATTCGGCAGCAATTGCAGCCCTGAGCGTTGGTAATCTTTGGCTGTCATCGCCATGTGATATCTCCCAGCACAAAAATCTCATTTTCTGCGGCGTGAATATCGCTGGTCGGGCTGAAGACCGTGTTATCAATTTCACCGGGGGCGTTCGAGATGGTGGCACGGATTTCAGACAGGAATGCCAGGCCACCGGGGCGCAGGTTTTCCAGATAGATTTTCAGGTGCGTTTTGACAGCATCACGCACCTCTTCCGTATTGGGTGACAGGCGAATAGCGAAGTTGATGACTTTCGCGGTCGGACTCATCACGATCAACTCCGCCCCGGTGGTCTTGCCTTCCACCTGATTGGTGACGGGGTTGATATGTCCGGTCAGGTAGTCTTTTATTCTGTTCAGGTCAGCCGTGCCGGGGAAGATGTCAGGCTCTTCATCCATCACGAACATCACGCCCACCGTGCCATGTCCCCGATAACGGGGAATGCACCAGGCGCGGGTGACGCCGGGGACTTCCAGCGCCCAGCGCTCGTAGTCATACTGGTTGCCGCCGGAAGGTGGATACTGCACCCGAAACAACAAGCGGGAACGCAGCGAATCCATCGATTCCTGTTCAGCGCCGCCGCCGAGGTATCGACAACGGGCCTGTGTCTGAACATTCACCACCGGAGAAATTAACTCCAGTGGCACGCCTTCCGCGGTGTTGCCTTTACGGCCTGCCGCAATCGCGGTCACTGAAACCGGATTATCACCCGCGATGGCCTGGACATCATCAATAGACTCTAACACCACCCCATCGGGGCGCTGCCAGCGGGTGCCTTCAGGGATTAAGGTATCCGCAGACACGGTTACGGTTAATGTGCCGCTGGCGTTCGTGGCGGCTTTACGCCAGACACCCCAGAATTCGCAGTGTTCCAGCAGCTTGTCATCATCCGCAAGATGCGGGATAACCTGCCGACTGGTCCACGCCAGATGGTCATGCAGTCCGGCGGCATTACCTGCATTGGCATACGCGATAGCATGGGTTGTCCGAAATGCCGTTCGGGCATAGGTTCCTGGCAACCGGCTTTCAATGTCAGCCTGATTGCGGGCGATTAATGTTGAAAGTGCGGGGGCTTTATACGGCATTTAAATCCTGCTTAACGATGTTTTAAAAGGCATTGGCAACACACTGCCATCAAATAACGTGACAGAGACGGTCAACAGTAAAACGCCGGATGCAGGCGCCGTCGCCATTACATCGATTTTTCTTACGTGACCCTCATCAACCAGCCAGGCCAACGCTTCATCGGCGTAGGCTTTGGCGCGGTGCAGCACGGCAGACAGTTGCTTTTCACGGGCCAGCAGCCAGAGCCGGCTGCCGATAGGCCGTGAGTTAAAGCTATCGCCCCACCAACCGCGTCTGTCTGTCCCCGCGCCTGTCGGGAGTTCGTCGGAGTCGAGCGCCCGGCGGTCAGTGAATAATGAAATGATGACGGCGGTGCTGAGTGAATTATCCAGGGCGATATCGGCATTATTGATAACAATATCGGCACCGTTGATTTGCCACTGTAAGGCGATATCATTCATTGCATTCATCGGGGGTTACTCGTACTGTATCCGTCATGCTCATGGTGAATATGGTCTTTACCACTCGTCTGGCCGGACATATGATCCTGAGCCTGGCTGATGCCGACTATATCCACATTGCCCGTGAAGCGGGTTTGTGGCGTGTCAAACACAACCCCTTCTTCCGCCACGACTTCCAGCCGTTTACACTGAATGCGAACAACCCCATTTTCAGTGAGTAAGAGGTGATGCCCTTCCAGATGATAGACGGCACTGTCACCACTCTTGAGGTTCCCCAGACGGCAACGGCGGTTATCCACGGCAATGGCGACCAGGTGCTGGCGAACGCCGCCCACGGATAACACGATCGCTTCACTGTCCGCAGGCGGAACGCTGGTCTGTCCATAGTTCTGGAAGCGCTCGACATCATCGGCAGTTTCTTCAGCCAGCAATGACACCTGAATATTCTGTTGCTTCAGGGTGTCATTCACGAAGTTAACCACACCCCGCGATACCAGTAGCCGGATACGGCGGGACAGGCTCGCGGTAAATTTATTGAACTGGGCAATCATGGTTTCCACCTTATGTCTCTGACTTTTTGTTCGGGTTCGGCGGCTTCGGTGAAGCCGTCACGGGGCATCAGTTCCAGTCGGGTTATCGTGCCGTTGTCGTTATCCAGCAGGTAATTCACGGAGACGATCAACAAAGGTTCATCGGGAAATCCCGCTTGCGGGGCCTGTAATCTGACCATGTCATTGATTTGCCAGAGTTGGCCATCGGGTTTGAACCATCCCCTGATGCCCACCGAAGCGGTTGTGGAATGCGCCATGGCGCGCTTTTGTTCCCATGCGGCGCGGGCGGTGCCTTTGGCTTTCGTCATATTGTCATCGGCCAGAAAGAGAGTCGGGCGATAACGCGTAATGGCCGGATCTCGCGCATCCATATAAATAGCCGTTGACTGTACCGGGGTTTGGGTTTCCCCCCAGCGGCCGCCCGCCGCCGATGCCCCCTTGACACGATAGAGGCTAAAGCGCTCCTGCCAGGATAAGGTGGTATCCAGCGTTTTGATTTTGACGCCTGTCGGCGAGGCATTGCCCAACACCAGTGTTGCCACGGACTGGCTGCCCGCGGTGGCAAAAACCAGCTCGCCTGCGGCATTGCTGGTCACGATGACGCCCCGGTGCCGGGCAGCACGGGACAGGTTGTCAAAGACGGTTTCACCGGGTTCGATTTGCCACTGGCGAAACACCGTCGCGGCGGCGGCATCCTTAACCTGCCAGCGAACGGTGACCCCGAAGGGTTTACACAGGTCTTTCGCTATCGTCTCCAGACTGACATTGCGCCATTGCCCCCGACCATGAATGGCCGCGCAATCCACCAAATCGCCTGTCTTGTCACGGCCGGATAACGTAATCGTGCGCTCGTCGGCATTGATCCCCACTTCAACCGCATCGACATATCCGGTAACCACCAGCTGGCCATTAATGGCCAGCTGGCAGGCGTGACCGGGTTTCAGTACCAGTGGGGAATCGTTATTTCTGACGGTAATGCCCAGACTAAACTGGCCGGACATCTCTTCCAGACTGCGGGTGACATTCAGTGTTTTCCAGCCGGAATAAATTTTATTGCTCAGAATCAACTCAATGGTATTAGCCATTAATCACCTCGACTTCCAGCCCGCCCGAGACGAACGCGGGGTGACGAATGCCATTGCGGCGGATAAATCGGCTAATCTGCGCGACACTGCCTGTTTCACGGTATAACGCCACCAACGCAGGTTCCGTCCCGACTACCCGAATAGGCCGTGCCGTCGGCAAGGCGCTGGCTGTGACCTGCATCTGTTGCAGCAATACAATGCGAAAATCACGTAACTGCTCTGATGTTCGGAACCAGCCTAAATCCCCGGTTTCTACGATCAGTTGCATCAGGGTGTCATCCAGTTCTGCACTGCTCTGACGGACATCCTCCAGCGTTTCTATCAAGGGAATGGTCGCATCGGAGATCAATAAGGCGGCATCAGACGTCAAAGGGTCAGCCCGTTCGGGTAAGGGCAAACCCGTCAACGGGGTATCAGCGGGTTGCAGGGGAGTCAAACCCGTCTGAAACGGGGCCTGGGTGAGTGCAGGTGCAAACTGCTGACCCCGTGCCGACGCAGCCGCGGCGTTTAAGGTCAAGGTGGATAACTCTTTGGCAATGAAAATGCCCGTGGTGGTATTAATCACCTGCTGAAGTCTGGCGACGGCGGGCACATGGGATCGAAATTGTGACTGAATGCCACTGGATGTCTGACGCAACGCCCGGTTGGCGACATCGGGCGTGGCAACGTCTGCCATGCCGGAAATCAGGCCGCTGATATCGCCAAACAGCTGGTCAGGGGTATTGATTAGGTTTTTCAGGGAACCTTTCAACCCCAGCGCCGCACCCAGTAATTGATTCATGCCCGAGTTGGCAGGCAGGCTGCGGATACCGTTAACAATCGTATTGACCGTATTTGCAACCGCATTCAGGCGTTCAGTGGCCTGATTAACGGCACTTGTGAAGATCTTCCAGTTTGCGGCGATATCTGCCAGTGTGCTGTCGGTGAGGCCCTTGTCCTTCAGTTCCGGCCGTTGCGATACCTGGGGCGCCGTATTATTGGCCGCCGGAACAAACGTCACGGAAAACAGCGCAACCCCGCCTGTGTAGCACGATTCACGGACAGTATAGGTTTCAATTTGTACCTGCTGCTGACCATAGTACGGGTGATCCATTTCACCCGGTTCGGCTTTTTCCAGTGCGGTAATCAGGGCATCGCGCTGGTCAAAATAGCGGTCACCGAACACCACGGCCGTAAATGAATACTCGCGGGTGGTCAGCCCCATGTCTTCGGTTTCGCCGTCGTCCCGCAACGGGTACTCATGCCGAACGACACGACGGCCACCGGAGACGGTGGCATCATCCATGATGTAAAACGGCACGTTGCGAAAGGTGCCTTTCCCCGTCCCGATACGGCTGCGCCATGACGTGTCATTAAACAGTGTCATAAACTGATCAAATTCCATCAGTAACTTCTCCCGTAGCTGTAGCCGGTGTTAACCCGTAAATCGACATTTTCCGCCTGCACCGATTTGGTTCTGACTTTTAAGTCATCAGAAGATTCCACCACCACGGTGATCTTGCCATCGGCAGGTTTGGCAGGCGGAGTTTCCGGCACCTGACGGGCCGCCGCCAGACGGTTAGCCGGAGAGTCCGGCCAGGTGCCGAAGGAATTAGGTCGTTCGCCCGTGAGGTAAGGCGAGGGTTTAACGCCTTCATTTTTGATCTTCTCATCACGTTGTTTCGACCAATCTTTGATAGGGCTGGTTATTGCGCTCCAGGCATCCCCCGCAGTGGCATCATAGAATTCCCCCCACGTTGGCGCAGAGCGGATTTTATTAAACTGCTCGTTATTTCCAAATGCCCATGTCAAGGCATCATCCACATAGGGCGTAACTGCGCCAGTCAGCATCCCCGCGATCCCAGCCCCCATTCCGGTCTTAATTAACTTGTTTTTGCCTCCTCCTCCAATTACCCCACCGGATTGGTTTCCTTTTCCACCCAAATTTGCTGGCCAATTAGTGACATAGACAGAAACAACACCCGATCCAGCACCGCCGAGTCCCCCCCCCATTGCCGCCCGCACCTCCGGCTCCCGGGCCATTCTTGATGTACTGGGCGTAGTTAACGATTTTTTTGCCTGCACGCCAGGCGTAACGGGCGGCCACCGCGGCACCAATGGCAATCGCCGCTTTCTCAATCGCCGCCGCGTATTTATCCAATTCTTCAGGGGTTAAATCATTGATGGCATCGGCCAGTTCCTGAACAGGCTTGGCCAGTTTCAGCTGCGCGAATCGTTCCCCCGCATTGGCGAGAGAAATCAACGCCGCATTCAGGGTCTGAACGTTTTGGGTGGCTTTTTCTTCCAGCAACCCCGCTTCAATATTGGCCGGGTTAGACATGGTTTTGGCTAAATCCCGCTTTTTGGGGTCAGCAAACACCATCGCTAATTTCAACGTGTCGCCGTCAAAGACGTCTTTTAGGTTACCTTCTTTCTGATAGGCGGCTTTTCCCGACTCAAACAATAAATCCGCTGGGGATTTTAATTGGCCGTTTTTATCTGTGGTTTTAACCCTACCTTTCTGCCACAAGGTTTTTCGTTTATCCGCATTATTGATAACCTCGTAAAAACCTTGTACCGCCGCTTCAGCCTGTGCAGGGTCATTAAATTCCTGATTGGCTATCCGCATCAGCGCTAACATTTGCAGCTGGTCTGTCTGGTTTTTCCACGGGGTATTTTTACCCAGTCCGCGTAATGCACTGAGTTGATCAGTCACATTCCCCGTACCCTGCCGGCTGGCCGACGCAACACCGTCCAGCCAGGTCTGCATTTTCTCCGGTGACTGATAGCCGACGTTAAACATCGCCCCCAGCTCCGTTCCGGCGGCACTGGCTTCCATCTTGATGCCGTTGATACTTAGGGCGATGTTATCGAGATGCGCCAGCGTAGCATCCAGATTATTGGTTTGGCCCAGGAACGCGGTCGCCGCGGTGGTTAAATCGGACGTACTCAGCTTACGGCGGCCGGCCACTTTGGTGATGGACGCATCCAGCGTATTCACCTGGTCGGCGGTCAGGTTATATTGTGTCCCCAGTTCGGTCATGACCTGCTGATGATCAGCCACTTTCTTGGCCGCCAACGCCAGGCCGCCGCCGGTCACAAACCCCATCAGGCGGTTATCAAATTTGTCCAGTATCCCGTTGGCGCCCGTCATGGCCCCGGAAAACAGCCGCATGGAACGGCTGCCTTCCGTCCCAAACCGCCGGATACTGGCCCCGAACTGACGGGCACGTTGGGCAACATTGCCGACCAAATCAATGACGAACCGGGCGCGGTTAGGGGTTGTCATGCACGTTTCTCCAGCCAGGATGAATACAGCCACAATTTAGGCAGGGGTAACGCCAGCGCCCAGGCCGGGCCCCCCCGCAGCCGATGACCGACAAACAATGCAGTGCGCTCAATGGCACGAACGCACTGCAAACTATCGCCCCTCGTCAGCCATCCGCGCCACCGTGCCGGTCAGCCTGTTCGGCAATCAGGGCCAGATCATCTTGGTGCAGGGTTTTCAGCATCACTAACGGGATGGGGCCATTGATTTTACCGATGCGGGCAATCGTGCGGCGCAGCAGTTCGTACCCCATCAGGGACGGGCTAGAAAGCAACGCGGGCCCGTTGGCCGTCATCACCACCCGTTCACTGGCGGCCTCTGCATCAATCAGGTCACCGGCAGTCAGCTGGCGCAGTTCAACCTCAAATTGCTGCTCGATATCATTATCCTTGCCATAGGCCAGACCGTGTTTTAATTCAAAGTGCATGGTTAAATCTCCTTACATTCCACGGCAATAAATTCCGCTGAAATCTCGCCCTTGCTGGTGAGGGTGGTATTACCGTCACACCAGGCATTCGCCAGCATGAATTTTTCGCCCGTGTCACATTCAAAACTGATGGTGACATCAACGGCGTTCTTGATAGTAAACAGACTGACGCCCGGCCCCTGCGGGATAACGCAGCTCAGGCGGGCTTCTTTGGGGGTCTGCTGCCAGCCATAAACGCGGGCACCAATCACCGGATCACGGCTGACACCGCCCGGCGTTAATGTCGCGCCCTCTTTGGTGGGCAGTTCCCGCCCGTTGAAATGAATGTAGGCAATGCCCGTATACTGGTATGGACTGGCCATAGGGGATGTCCTCTTTACAAAATAAACTGGATGGCGTGAGCGTAGATACGGAACTGGTTAACCAGATCAGGATTGCTGCGTACGTTCAGGCGGTTGCGGTCGTTCTGATCGCGCTCCACAAGCAGGGTTTTCTTGAACGTGTCAAAATCCTCAACCAGTCCGGCGAATTCGTGTTCAGTAAACAGGGCCAGCAGTTCAGTCCGGATCACCGACGGCGTCACCACGGCCTGTCCGGCACTGATACGGGTGCCGTCGTTCGCCAGCTTATGGCGCGGGTATTTCTGGGTAATGCGCACCCGGGTGGCGTAACGCAGGTAGGACAGGGTTGCAATGGTTTCCACATCCAGATAACTGGGGTCAGGGTCGCCGAACGCATTCTGGCGGTACATGGTGATCATGCGTTCAATCTGCACGTTACCGCCCGTATCAACCGTGAACGTGGACAGGCCGTCATACAGCAACAGGTTACGTTCATTCAGTGCCCAACGGTCACCCCGTGCCGGCGGGAGAAGGCCCGGCAATTGCAGCGTTTGCAGAGGTCGGGCGGGATCAATGCTCAATGAGCCGACGGCAACCCCGGCCAGCGTGGCCGCCCACAGGTACGGCGGTTGCGGCGATATCCCCGTTGCCAGGGTGGAGAACAGATAATCATTGCGGGTGGTGCCAAAAGTGGAGATTTGTGCCAGTGTGCCGCGCTTCGCCATCCAGCACAGGCCGTCAATCATTTTCAGTGGCCCCCAGCGCTGCTTCAGCTCATCCCGCAACAGGTTCAGGTTGCGCGTATCCGTAAACGGGTTGACGATATAGTTCCACCAGGTATCCCCCAAAGCGGTAATGGCCGCGGCCAAATCGGGATTGCCCGTGGCACCGCCCAACGGCGTGATCCCCACGTTGATCCCCGCCGGCAGCATTTCACCGTCGTAGTAGTTTACCCGGACATCAATATCATTGCCTGTTTCCCCTGACCATTTGGCGGTTAACAGTACGGTATCGGACAGGGATTCACTGCGGGCGGTCACAGGCAGCGTGTCATGGGCATTCAGGGCATCCCGCACTTTTCCTGCCATCGTCACGGCATCATCCCCCGCCTTGACCGTGACACGCACGGAAAGGCCCGCCACCATCAGGGCAATCTGGCCTGTCTGGGCGACAGTGCCCACCAGTTGAATTTTGCCAACGGCTTTCACCCCGTTGGCCTCATCGTCAATCGCCAGCCCCCACAGGTCGGCAAAGGCATTGCCCCGAATAAAGGCCCCCGCCATTTCCGCCAGCATGGAGCCACGGCCAAAGGCGGCTTCAGCCGCACTGACCGAGGTGATACGGAACGGTTGTCCGGCAGGCACCTGACCGGACGCGATGCGTAAACCTAACAGCAGGGTTTTATGCAACGTGGGCGGCGTGCCGGTGACCGCCGCCGAATTATCGAATTCGATGTAACACAGGGGAACACGGATATTGGACGGAATGTCATTATAGGAGATCGCCATTATTGTGCGCCTTTCTTCAGTTTAAGGGGGACAATTTCAGTCACGTCGCCGTCTTTCAGGCGGCGCAGCCAATACGCGGTGCGGGGCTTGGGTTCCCCGTCATCCGTCAGGGGCTGGTAGGTTTCGGGGTCACGGACAACCAGTCCGCTCCCGGGTTTCAGGTACAGTTCAGTCATGGCATATCCTGCGTGGGTAAAAGGATTAAGGCTTCCTGTTCGGGTGTGCCGCTGGGTTGTGTCCATTGCTGATAATGGGTCGCATAGTCATCCAGTTCGCTGGGGTCAACGGGGTCGGGCAGCGGTTGCGGCGCATCAAAATAGAGACCGTAGACGGCCACCCCCGCCTGGCTTTGCGTATCGCTCCACAGATTGGCCACCTGCGTCAGGGTGAAATTTCCCGCCGGGGCCATTCGCCGGTTATTCAGCCAGCCGGTCAGCCGTTCGACGATTTGGTAAATGCCCAAAACATCGGTTTGTCTGCCGTTCAGGACTTTAGCGCTGATGAAAATGCCCCAGTTGGAAATGGCGGTATTGCGGATTTCTCCCTGACGGCTGCCGAGCCAGGCGACATAAACCGCCGGGGCTGTGTTGATAATCAGTTTGACCGCCGAATCACTCCATTGCCCCGGGTGGGTATCCACCTTGCGTAGCGTATTGCCAAACAGGTCTTTGATGTCCGCTATCAGGGCATCGGAAATATCACTGGTGATGGCCATCAGATAAATCCCCGCGACTGTTTACGGCCCCAGACACTGCCGCTACTGGTGATGATGGCCACATCGCCCCCCGCAGGGCGTTCCGCGTCTTTACTCAGGCCCAGACTGACATCCCCGGCGGCGACTTTCTCCAACAACCGGATGACGTCTTCCTGATCTTTGGTCGCTTTCTCTGTCGCGGCCCCCGATTCCAGCGCAAAGCGGGCCAGCACACAGGCAATTCTGACCAGCCCGACAGGCACGGTTTTTAACGGCAAGGTGGCGCGGCCATCGATATAGCCGTCAATCGTGGCAGCGGCATCATCCAGTGCCACCTGAATCAAATGTTCACGGGCACGGTTCAGCTCCGGCGGTGACAGACGGTGATAATCATCAATCTTGCTGTCCGTCAGGGTATGCAGCGCATCGCGGCTATAACGGGCATACATGTCGCTGAGTATGGCGTAACTCATTTTCTGCCTCGGTTATCCTGGGCGGAGGGCGGGGGTGAGGGTGCATTTATCTCATCTGTAAGGTTTTGATTATCCACCCCCCCTTTTGGGTCATCATCAGGATCTGCCGCGATAACCGTAACAGACAGCCGGGGGTCGGCTTCCAGCGCCTGAAGCGCTGCCAGCGTAACGGGCGGCAGGGTGTTTTCCCCCTGTTGTAAAACAAACCCCGCACGCCGATAACCCGCGTGCGCGGTATTGACGACACTGACCCCCACCATTTCAACGAGGGGATGTAGATCCAGCGCCGCAGTATGCGTTTCATCAGACATAACATTCCAACTCCGGTTAAACCGGATTTAAACGGGGCTTATACCCCGTTTAATCCGTGCTTATTGAAGATAATCGCCCACTATCAGTTCCAGGCGGCCTTTCATCTCATTACTGATGGTGCCGCCCTGACTGTCCACGGTCAGCTCACGCTCCAGCAGTTGGGTGGCCAGTTTTTCCATGGACGGCGGAACGACCAGATGGGTCGGGCGAACCGCCAGCGGACGCCCGCCGTCAGACTTGAACTCGCGCATCGCGGAAATGACTGACCAGACGTTATCGGCGGTCAACGGCGCTTTGGCCGCGTAGGCTAATTGCCAGAACGAATACCCCGCTTCGCAGCGCGTATCCACCCCGTAGCGGATCAATTTGCGCATGAAATTCTGTTCGTCATCCACCTTGTCCATCGCCACCATTTCCGGTGCCTTACGCTGCTGGAAAATCACGGGCTTGATGGCCCGGGAGCAATCGAGCACAAACCACGGCTGCCCGGTGTAACCGTCCGCCGCCAGAATATTACTGACGTGCTTCGCCTCGCCTTTGCCATCGACGGCCGGATAAACCGGATGGTCGGTGTCAAAGAAGTTCTGCTTGTCATAGCACAGGGTCTTAAATCCATTACTGAGGGCGCTGAAACACATCTCATCCGGCTGAACCCCGGCCGCCCGGCCCATTTCGGTAAACAACGGGGAATAAATCCCCACGTTGTCATCTTCAATGTCGTCGCGGTCAACCCCGACGGTACTTTCAAACGGACGGTTGACTATCTGATAACCGTGCGCCTGCATGTCATTGATAACGCGGTCACCAATCCATTCCCGCATCCCCGGAAACTTACCGAGCCAGCCATAGGTATTGGATTTGGTGGTACTGGGCACGATGGTGGAAATTTTTTCGTACTGACTGGGCGCGTCTTCCAGACCATTCTGAAAGTCACCGTTCCAGCCTGTGAACAGGCTCTTGATTAACGCAGGAGTAACGATAGCCATTATTTTTTGGCTCCTTTTTTACGTTTCAGGAATTCAGTCTCAGTCAGCCCTTGCAGGCGGGCCGCTTCTTTATCTGCCGCTGACAACACGGCCAGACGGTTACCCGGCTGACGGTGTTTCAGGGTCTGACGGCTGGTCAGGGCACCGATCCCGCGACGGCCGGAAATCGCCGCATTCAGGGCGGCAATGCCATGCTGGTTGGCCACCGCACGTAAATACGGTATTTCTGCTGCAACAACGCGCCCGGTACGGCGGGCCGCCGCAATGATGCTTTCCGCACCGCCCCCTCTAGCCTGGGCATTCAACACCGCCGCCTGACGGGCCAGCAGGTGATACGCCCGGGCAGGCACATATTTGCTCAGGTCAACCCCGCTTAACGCGGCTTCTTCCAGAATCTGCTCGACCTCCGTTAAATCGCCGGCATTTTCATCAATCAGGGTGGTGACCTCCGTAGAGATCGCATCCGGGTCTGGGGTCGTCTCAATCACGTTTTGCGTGTCTAAGGCTATCTGGGCGGACGCTTTCAATGTGTCCAGTGCGGCCAGTGCCTGCGTCAGTAAATCGCTTAATGCGTCGTCGGTCAGTTCGGTGGTGTCTTCAGGCAGTTCGATGCCCAATGACTCCAGAAGCTGAAGCAGCATTTCATTCATGGGGGAGTCCTCTGTGGTCGGGGATGGGGAAATCAGGGTATCCAGTTGCGCACTCAGGGCGGCGATGGATTGCATACCCGTCAGACCGGGATCATTGGTTAATGCGCCCATCCGCAGGTAGAGCGGATGGCCGGATTGGTTATACGGAAACACGGCCGACAGATACGCCCACTCGTGGTTATCTACGGCCTGCTGTGCCGCCTGAGTCAGTGACAGCCGGACGAACAGCCCAACGCCCTCGCGCCATTGCATATCATTGCGCGGGTCACGTAACCAGCCCGCTGCCCGCGCTTCAGCACACGCCGTAGCATCACTATCCTGTTTCAGCGTCACGTGGTTATAGTCAAACAGCACGGGTTGACCAACGGGTTGACCAATCGCCGCCGTGGCAGCAATAAATTGTTCAGCAATGCTGGCATCGATAAACCACTGTCCGCCGGGGACATCATCCGGGCGACCATCCCGGGCACTAAAGTACCCGGCAGGCAGCAGTTGATACCAGCCATCGGGGCTGTCTGACATCGCGGCGCTTAAAATGGCCACGCGTTTTTTTGGGGGGCGTATTGGGGTTTTCATGCCCCTATTGTGAACGGGGGCGGCCGATGAGCGGGTTTGTGGTAAATCACACCTTCACCGGGCAGGAAAAAGAAAGCGGGGGTGAGCCAGGACACTATAGCGCGTTTAAAACCCGTTTAAAAACGTCTGGCGTCGTTTAAACGGGTGAAAGACGAATAATCCCCTATCAACGTTGCTGGAGTGCCTCTGCGTGCTGCTGGTTAATGATAGCCACGATATCGGCAATCCCCTGCGCAGACAGCCCCATATAAGGGCGGGCGGGCACCGCCGCGGAGCCGGGGGGCATGGTCGGCAGGCCGCCCCATTGATGGATTGCCGCATACACCTTATTCGAACCAATCGTCGCACTCCCGGCATCATAGGTGGTGGACAACGAAAGCGCCAGCCCGCCCTGTGTCCGTTGCAGCAGGGGGCCGTTCCGGCCGCGGGCCGCCAGTTTTGCCTGATAGCGCGGTGTCAACGGCGTCCACGGCTGCCCGGTGGTCGGGTCGGCCTGATTGGCAAAAGCGTCTTCACTTTCGCTCGCCAGTACCGCCGCGACAGCGCGGGTAATCGGCGTGGTATCCATCCCCAGCTGCATCACGCGCTGGAAAGCCTCCTGAATACCCTGGTCATCAAACCGGACATCGAGTCTCATACATTTCCCTCCAATAACTCATAGCGCCCGTTTTGCAGTCCGGTACGCAAAACCGACAGCGGGATCGCATCGACCTGAACCGCACGGCCCGTCAGATTTTCCACGGGACTCTGCTGAACAGGCACCGTCACCACTGTCCGGCCTGCTTCGCGTCCGGTCGCACTGATATACAGCAGTTGTTGGCTGTTTTTGTCCAGCATGACCGCGGCGGGCTGGCCGATAATGGCAGGCAGGGACTGGTATTCCGCCAGGGTTCCGCCTGATTTCAGGGTGGTTTCAGTCACGGTCAGCAAACGGGGGGCCGACTGGCCGAACCGTTGTTCCATCGTCTGCGCGATGCTGTCCGTCACAAAACCCAGTGATTGCTGTCCCTGGCCTGTCTGGCGGCGGGTCATGACCTGCCCGACCCATTGGGCAAAGGCGTGTTGCCGGGCAGGGGCCTGATTCAGGGACTGGATAACCTGCTGGCGCAGTTCGCGGCTCGGTAATTCGAGCAGTTTACGCGCCATACTGATGTCTGCGCCCATCGCCAGTTGCCCGGTATTGTTTGACCAGCCTGCGCCCGTGGACATTTTCTGGTTACCCCGCTGGAATGTCGTCACTTCGGACTGATAGATTTCGCCCGTTCGTTGATCAACGCCCGTTTCGACTGGCTGGCTGCTGACCGCGCCCGTACTGGATTCGACCGTCAATCCCATCCGTTTGACCTGTGCTGCCGTCAGCGTACGCACCCGGCAGCGACAGCCCCAGTCATTGGGCGGATAGAGCTTGTCCCAGACAGGATCATCATGGCGGAAGACCCGCCCGTTCATGGCGGCATGGCTCTGCCGGGTGCGGCTGTCCATGATGGCGACATACTGCCAGTACGGGTGGGTGTCCGCACTGGCCAGCTGTTGCTGATAACGTCCGGCCTTCACTGTCAACGATGACCTGTTTTCCCCACCATCCCTGTTCCTGTAAGCGGGGTGTCAGGGTGTGAATAAAATCGCGTTCTGTGATACCTTCGCGCTGGGCTTTATCCACTTGCTCCCGCAATGTGGTCAAAATATCCAGCCGGGCTGCTTTGGCCACGGTAAACGCCCGGGCATGAACCGCAGCGTCAGCCTCCTGCCAGTTCCAGGTGATCTCATACCCCTTGGCGCGGAAATAATCGACCGCCAGTTTCGGTTCCAGTTTGGCGGCATAACCTAAATCAATAGGTTGCGGCATTTAATCGTCCCCACAGTTCGGCGACAAACATCGCCCGGTGTAACAGGTCGGCCAGTTGCTCATCGTTCATCCCCGCATAGAGTTCGGCCGCTTTTTGTTGCGCGGCGGCATACCCGCCCGTTTCCAGTGCGGCAATCAGGGGCGTCAGCAACGGATCAACCGTGGATTGCCATTCCTGCCCATTGACCGCACCCGGCATGGCATCGACTGAAACGGCGGCGGTGTCTGCCGACAGGACAGCGTCCGGTAAACGGGCACTGAGCAGAGCGGAAGCGAAATCTGACACGGGGGGGCCCGCAGGCTTCAGGCAGTCTTCATCATCGGCGGCAAGGGGAATTTGCAGCTTGTCATGCGCCCACTGCACCGGAATTTTCATCCCGATCCCCACCAGTTGCGGCAAGGCGGCGGCGTAGGCGGTGACATCCTCCGGCTCCGACAAATCAAACTCAAACACGGGCTTGCGGCGCTGGTTATCAAACGACTGACAGTTCAGGGCATACAAGGGAAAGACCAGATCACGGGTGAGCGTGGCGGCCAGCTGGGTGGCATCACTGTTGCGCACCTCGAACCGGACTTCATTATGCACATTGCCCAGCGCATTGGTGCTGCTCGCCCCGTCGGCCTGACTGGTGAGTGTGCCGCCCAGAATGGCTTTGGACATGCTTAACTCGGCCCACGACATCATGCTCATAAACGGATCAGCCGTCCCGTCGGCGGCGTTCTTGAAATCAATCATCATGGAGCGGGGAATAATGCCGCCGGCATTATGACCAATGGACATCACCGCCTGTAACAGGGTGCGTTTCTCATTGTCCGTGGCCCCGGCAGGATATTGCCCGACCCGGATAGGCAGGCCGTAAATTTCCAGAAACTCGGCTAAGTCACGCACCGAATAGTTTTTGAAGATAAACGGCCAGACCAGCGTTCTGATAAGTCCGGTGCGCGCCAGATAGCCGGATTTGGATTTGGCGACATGCTGTATCCAGCCGAACGGTTGCAGCTCCGCCCCCGCAGCCGTGCCATCACGCAACCGCAGTGTATTGCGTTCATCCTGCGGCGTCTGGAACCAGGCCGGGTCGCGCCACTCGACCGAGCGCGGGATAATCAGGTCACCCACCGTTTCCCATTCGATTTCCTGACACGAAAACCCTTTTAAGATGGCATCGGTGGCATCAAAAATGCAGTCAGGCAACCAGTCCGTATCCCGCAAGATTTCGGTTAATAATTCCGCATCGTGGATCTCTTCCCGGCTGGCGTTCGACGGCGGGGTAATTTTCCAGTCCAGCGACTGGAGGGCACGTCTCCGTTTGCCCAGTTCGGATTGCAGGTGCGCATCCCTTTCTTCCATATCCTCTGCCAGTTCACACTGGGCCAGCAGTTGGCCGCGTTCCGCATTCAGCAGGATTTCCGCCGCCCGCGCCGGTGTCAGGCCGCTGACCGGATGATCCCCGTAATAGCGATGCAATTGTGAGATACGGGATTCATCATCCTGCGTCTGCCTGTCGGATTTAAACCAGAAACGACGCCCCACGGCATCGACCAGTCGGTTCAGTATTTTCACCAGCACCCCCGCTCAAAATTCGGTAAATCATCATCGTGGGCTGCCGTGTGTTTGTCCGGCAGCGGGATAAATTCAATCAGTTGCCCGTCCATATAGGTGGCCCGGGTAAACATCAGGTAGGCGCCTGCGCTGTCGCCGTGGCGTTTTTTACCGTCGGCACCCGCCCGGCGGTTACGGTCAATTTTGGGTACCCCGCGGATATTCTGGATTTGGCGCTGGTCGGCAATGATGTCCTCATCCTTGGGAATGGCGATATCATTCGACTCATACAACGCTTTGTATTTGGGCGACCATTCCCGATACCAGTTATCCGTGATATGGATAGCATCGACCATCGTGTCCCCATAGCGCAGTAAGATAGCTTCACCCAGGTAACCGCCGTTCCCCGTGGCATCCAGGGCGATCCCCACCAGCCGGGGTAAATGGTCAATGATGAAAACGGCAATCTGGCGTTGCTGGTTATAGGGCACATCATGCAGTTCAACGGTCAGATGCAGAATGCGCCGCGTATCCTGTTCAATACTGCCCGCGCCAATCACGGACAAGTCCCCCGAACGGGCAAAGTCCTGCCCGTAGGCATGGCGGGTATCAGGATCAAGTTGACTGAGTTCGGGCCGTAACTGTTCCTCACAGAAGGTCATTACCGTATTTTTGCGCGCGTCTTCCGTCCAGCTCATGTGCCCGTTGGGCATGGTGAAGCGTATCACTGTACAACGCGCATCCGTGGCCCGGTCAAGCAACACCCGGGGGATATAGGCCCCGCTGCCTTGCTTCGGCACACAATAGTATTCTTCCAGCGCATCTTCTTCCGTGGCGGTGTCTTTCAGCAGATGGGCTTTCCAGTCGTCTTCGTTCTGCTGCGTCCACGGCTGACGCCTGACCTGACAGATACGTCGATATAATCCCTCGTTGCAGGCATCATCCAGCGTGATGGTGTGAATGGTATAGCGTTTGCGCCCGGCGCGAGAATCCTGGATCAATTCATTGAACAGGTTTTCATTGCCGTTATGGGTGGAAATGATGCGCACCTTTGCCCCCCACATGGTGAGCGCCAGCGCCGCTTTCAGGACTTCCGCCAGCTTCTCATGGAAGGCCGCTTCATCAATGGTCACATTTCCCTGCATCCCGCGCAGGTTCTTGGGGTTGCTGGACAGCGCCTGCACCTTAAACCCACTGCTGAAGTAGATAACAAAGGTCAGGATGTCCTTGTCTTCGTCGGCAAAGATTTCTTCACCGACTTCGCCGGCGGCCAGTCCGTAGGCTTTGGCCCACATCGCCGCCGCATCAATAAATTCCCGCGCCATCTCTTTATTGGAGCCGAGATAGAAATGATGGGAGCCGCCTGCTTCGCGTGACTGGGCCGCAGTCAGTGAGGCATCTGCGGCTTCTGCCCAGGTTAACCCTGTCCGGCGGGATTTCTCGGCAATCTTGAGGACGGCATCATCCGCTATCCAGCGCCGCTGATAACCGAGCAAGACGGCATCGGGATCAAACGCGACGTCATTAACCGCGTTGATAATAAAGTCTGTCGCGGGATTATGTTGCGCAGTCTGCATCAGGCAATCCCCAATATCTGGCGGCGAATATCCGCCGCCGCGTCGGCAGTCAGTCCGGCCTGTTTGACGATTTTTTCCGCCTGCTCGGCGGCTTCTGCCGCAAAGGCCGCCCGAATTTCTTTCTCGCGCCTGGTGCTGGTCATCGCCGCCTGCTCAATACGGGCCGCGACCAGGGCCAATTGTGATAACGCCTTGGGTTCTATCACATCCCCACTTTCGGCCAGTTTCATGCTGGTTTCAAAGGCGAGAGACTTAACGAACTCCTGCAACAGTTTCCCCACATCGGACGTGGGGGCCGACCCCAGACGGGACACCCAGACATCAGCGATTTCGCGCCCCTCACGAATCCGCGCCCCCAGGGTTTCCATCCGGGACGCATAACGGTTCAGGCCCGTGCGGGAAATTTTGAGGTCATCCGGCAGCCCGGCATCGTCAATAAGTTCGTTAACGGCGGCACGGATATCGTCCTGTGTATGGCGCTTATCACGTAACAGCGCGTGCAATTGATCACGAATGGTCATCGGCAACAGATCAATTTTTGAGGGGCGGCCCCGGGTGCGTTTATCCGTCATGATTACCCCCGTGGGCGCGGCCGCTTGACACCGGGTACGGTGCTGCGGCCTTCGGCAACATCGACCCCGCGTCCGGTCAGGGTGGCGACCAGACAACCCGCCACATCGTTGACGGAACACAGCCCTTGTTCTTCCAGCCAGCCCAGGTGCGAGCGCACCCTGTCGCGGCTGAGACGGTGACCGTAGGTATCCAGACAGGTCTGCAAGACGGATTCATTGGCTTCACCGCCACATTCAGCGAGCGAGCGCAACAGCACCAGCCGCTGGTCAGCATCTAAGATTTCACGCATTAGCTTTTTTCCTTGAGTTCATTTTGTAACAACAAGTCACTCATATGACGTAATTGACGTAATTCCGGCAGGGCCGCCTTCAGGTCACCGCGCAGGTGCGCGATTTCCAGTTGCAGGGCGTGCAGTTCCTGTCGGTTGGGCAGCGTGGATAAGGACGTCTCCAGTTGGCGCACCTGTATCTTGAGCACGTCCACCTCATCACGTTTGGCGTAGGTTTTACTGAGCAGCACCAGAATGACGTTAAATGCCGTGGTGGCGGCTGCCCAGACCATCGCCCAGTTTTCTCTAAGGACGTCTAACATGTTTCTCCCTGAATTCGATGTGTTCCTGACACCCGATGCAGCGCTCAAAGGCCGGATTGATCGCCCGCCGGGCGGGGTCAATAGGGATGCCACAGTCAAAGCAGGTTCCATCACCGGCCTGTATCGTGCGCTGAAAATGCGCGGCCAGTGCCTGTTCACGGAGCCATAACTCCAGTGCGCAGGCTTTATCGATCAGCCTGCTCATGGGGCCGTTCCTGTTGCTGTGCCGCCCAGACCTGAATGGCTGACAGCGTGTGTGCCAGTGCCTGACTCCACTGGCCGTACTGGCTGGCATGGGCCAGCAGCGCAGCGGGTGTCCCTGAACGGGGTTGGGGAGGTTTGGGAGGCAGTTGCAGCAGGGACGCGGGGATCACCGGACACGCCGACACGATCAACGGGGGCGTGACCGTAACCAAAGGCCTGCTGGTAGAGCTGCAACCCATCAGGGCCAAGACCGTTATAACCAGCCCCATCGCGGGCCAGTGCCGCGGGTATCCGGTGTTCAATGCGTTTTGCCGCCTGGGATAATCCCGTGAGGGTGGCATACAGTTTGTGGGATAAGTCTGCATTTTTCTGTAATTGTGCCTGTTGTTCTGTCACCAGTTGCTGGAGGGTGGCCGCATTCAGTTCGGCCGTGGCTTTCTGCGACTGGTAGAAAGTCAGTTCTGCCGCCTGGCGGTTCTGGATCTCGGTATCCACGGCGGACTGCATGGTGTTGGAAACCCACGCCGCCGCCATGCCGCCGCCCAGTACGGCGCTGACCACGGCGGTCAGGCCATAGCGCCACATCACATGAGTCATGAACATTCCTTATCCCGTTTGATGGCCGCCTGTTTTGACGCCTGATTCTGGGTGACCCAGGCGGCCAGATAGCCGACAAACAACCATTCGGACAACTGGCCGGACACCGCTGACCACAGCAGCACGGCGGTACTGGCCACCCAGGCACCGAACAAGGTGGTATCGGAGGTAGAAAAACGCCCGCTGGCCGGGTTGGTGATGAGTTGCTTAAGCATCGCTAACATGACGGCCCTCCGCTTTGGCCAGCCGGATATCCTGGGTATTGACGGATAACCAGCCTTTACTGAACAGGGACTGGTACGTGGCGTTATGGCTGTACAGCGGCACCGGACGGATATCGTTTCCGGCCAGGGCCTGCTGTAAACAGCGTTCCCGGCCGCTGTGGTAAATGCCGTAATAACGGGGGTTACGCAGCTCGGGAATGTGTTTTTGCAGCAGCGCTTCGGGAATGGAGTGTGGCAGCATTACACTACCTCCAGCGCAGCCTGAGCGAGACTGTCCAGACGATTAAACCACCCATTCAAAAACCGCTGTTGCAGGGGATTGCGGGCAATAATCTGGGCATAGTAGCGGGCACGCTGATTGAGTAATCGGTGCAGCAGATAATCCGGTGCCGTGGCAGCAATGGCATCCAGGGTTTTGGTTCCCAGAATACCGTCATCCCGCACGGCAACGGCGCGTTGCAATAACCGGATGGCCGACACCACGCCATGCTGCACGGCACTGTCAAATAACACCAATGAAATACCGGACGGCATGCGTTCACAGCCTGCCATCAGCCAGAAGTCCTTCGAGTAAATCGCGGTGGCATCGTCTTTCGTTAATGCCCGAATATCCAGCTGGGGGTAACTGCGTTTGCTGATGCCGTATTGGGTTTCACCGCCCCGGTCATGGGGGTCATTGACATAACCGCCCTCAATGGGCAGCAGGTAATTTATCGCATGGAGAAAGGCAACGCTGTAAGTTTTCTGAGTCATGATGGCTACCTGTGAATAAGGGGTAGCTCATCATCGGTTTTAGGTGGGGGATGTTGGGTTTGTGGGGTATCAAACAAAAACCCGCCGTAGCGGGTTGCATTCAGTCAAACAGTTCAGGCTGGTGGCGTTTGCGGTGCAGCGCTAACTGTTGTCGCAGTATCGCATAAACGGTCGAGTTGGTCAGAGAATATTTCCGGGCAAGTAAATCCATATTACCCCGGGAACGGCTCCATTCACTGAATAACTGATTATCCCGCAGGGCGGCTTTTAAGGTTTCGCCCGTTGGCAGGTAAACGGCCCGCCCCCCATAATAATGGGCCAGAGAGCCAACCAGTTTACGGGCAGACAACCGGGCAGCCTGTTCATCATAGCCCTGCCGCTGTAGTTCCGAACTAAACAGATCAACCATATCCGCCAGTAGTTGGGGCCAGCGTGTCTGTAGTTCGGCTTCTGGGATATTATCCAGCTGATCTAATATCTGTCCTAATTCTTCATGACTGTCGGCAAAAAGTGGTAGATTTTTCATATTATCAAGCCATTAATAATTAAAGTGAAATAGCCAAATTGCAAGTGCACTTAGTATTGATATGACTAAAATCCCGATACTTTTATCACTGTTGGATGGGTATTTTTGTGCCATTGCCAGCAGTGTTTTCCGCCTAATCAGGTACAGGGGAAGGAAGACAATGGGTAATAATAAAGTACACGCTCCCCACCAGACTGGCGAATGCCCGCGGAGTCGGTTCTGTTCATCACGATATGTTCCAATGTGATTATGGTACGCATCAAAATAGACCCAAAATCCAGCCGCAATCAGTATCAATGTAAAGAAAAAATCACTGTCCATTTACCCCCCTGTTTGTCGTTCTAACCACTCTTTGCCACCCGGTAGTGTAGCCAAATCAACACCATATTGCTGCATTTGTTTAAAATAGGCATCACGGCTATCAGACCCAGAAACTTGTTTCTTCTCTCTGGCACTGATATTGCTGCTTTGGGCAAAGAGCTGTTCTGATGACTGGTAGACGACCTTTAGATAGTTATGGTTGGAGAGTGGTTTTTTATCGCCTTGTGCCCGTTTCTCCCGAATACGTTCAACGGTTTCGCTGAGGGCATGAGCCAAGACCCGGTTGGCCGAGTAAAGCGCCAGTACGTCTTCCGTCAGTTTCAAGGCCCGGCTGTTGGACAGGTTATTTTTCTCCCGACGAAAGAGACCAATATAGGCAACCAAAGGCCGGGCGCAACCACCGGGTAAGTCAGTGAGTTTAGCCAGCAGTTGCCGGCTGGCATCATCTTCAAACACGGCATCCAGATGAAAATCGGAATGGCAGACAGGGCAGCGGCCAATTTTCATAAGGGCTTCTCCGTGCTGTACGCATCACACAGGGCATCATATCCCCGCCGTTCTGGCAGGCGCTGACCTCGCGCCTGCATGGCTTTCAACATTAACCGACCGTGCCACTGTTTCAGGGACTCCAGTACCGGGCAGGCCAGTGAATCTGAGAGCCAGCCTACCTCGGCCACGCCGACACCGCCGTTGATTTTGGCGGTCTGACGCTGGACAAATTGGTTCAGTGCCGCTTCAGAACCGTCAACTAAGAACTGTTGCTGATACATGGTGATCCAGATGGCGCGGATCTTGGTAATTTCCGGTGCTTTTGGCTGACCGTTTAAACCGGGTTTAACCCGTTGGTGATCACGTTTAAAACGGCGTTTAAATCCACGCTCGACAAAGGCACCATAGGCCGTTTTTAATTCCGCCTGAGACATCTCACGGCAGGACGATTTGCCTGTAGCGGCAACCAGTGCCGCACGATAGGTTTCGTCATCCAGCTTAAGTTGAGTTTTTGCGATATGGATAAGGCGAATAAGTTGGTGTCGGGTCATTATTTCACCTTTTTTACTGGCGTATCACAGCCAATCATTTGATGAAATACCCACGGTGCAAACCGCCCCAAACCAATACCACTCCATTCACTGAAATTCCAAACCTGTAACCCAATCCATTGCCATAGGTTAAAACGTCTTTTCATGGTTAATCCCTCTTATCATAAGCCACACAGCCGGAATGGCAACCGCCACGCTGCCAGTCATTACAGCTATTACAGAGGTTACGCGCGGGTGTTTCAGGGGGTTCAAATGCCGCACAAATATCATTGGCCGCTGCTATGATGGCCGCTAATTGCGCCTGACTGATTGTGATGCCAGGTTGCTGGTTGCTCAATTCTTTCGAAATGGCCGCCACCAGTGAAAGTTGTTTAATCATGGCTTTCCTCTTGTGCTGTATCAAAAGGCAGACGACTAAACTGAGCCTTTGCAAGAAGAACGCCGACTCTGAATGCACATTGTTCTTCGGCAGTTTTACATTGAAAAGCTTTGCCAATTTGAAAGTCCATTTTCTTATCCGCATGCTCTATGATTAAATCACAGCCCTCATTGGCAGTTTCATGCCAGTCAACGATTTCTTGTTTTAATAACGCTAAGTCAATGTTATCAATGCGCATTGCTGCCCCCACAATGACAGGTGCCAACCATGGCATAGGCCAGTTCTGATGGTGCCCCCGCAGGATTGACTGCCTCACGGTTCAGTCGATATAACTGCTTGCGGTAACTCACGGTGACCTGCTCGCCTTGTATTTGCTGAATTCGTCCTTTTACGGTTCTGATGGCACATTTGATGTGAGTGCGATATACCCGTTTGGTGGAGAGAGAAAATGTCACCCGGTCACCGACTGCCAGCTTTGAGCGGTCAACGGGCTTTAATTTATGACAGGTTTCACAATGATAATGACTCATGTACGTTTCCTTGAATTTGGCGTAAACCAACCCCTGGCAGATTTACGCCATTTATGAAAGTGTTTAATTTTTAATGTGTTACATTACACAGGTGTTAAATGTTCAATTCGGACTAAATAAGGCTCGGTGCTGATTTCAACCACCGTCATATGGGTTAAATCCTGCGCCCGTTCAATGGTTCTGACTGCCTGACCTCCACGTAGAAACTTATTGGGTTGATAAATAAAACGGTGGCCAATGGGGAAATGCTGGTTAAACTGCCGCGCTTTCATCCGGCTATCTCACACCCCCGCGATATCTAATGGAATGGGCCGATATTGGTCGCTATCACCGATGCGCTCATAGACCCGTAAATAGGATTTACTGCCGACAACCTGTAGCGCCTCACCAATGGCGACCATCGCGTTAATCCAGCGCGCATCCTCAATATTCAGGCGCCGCAGTGCCAGCACGCGTCCCGCATTGATTTCACCTTCTTTATCAGTGATAAAAGCCTGGTTAATCAGGGTCTGGATTTCTGGTCTCGCCCCTTCCGTCCAGTCTGAGAGACATTCATCAATCAGTGTCTTAGCGGCCTGTAAACGCTCATCAAAGGCGATCCGGTCTTGCATAGCCCGTTGAATTTTATAACGGCCATCATAGGAATACAGAGTCACATTACCTTTGCGTCCGCCTTTGACCGCGCCATACTTCTCAGCAGACAAATCAATGAAAGCCTGAATATCACCGAATGCACGGGTTTTCAGTGCATCCAGTGCCTCGTTTACAGTGACAGACAGTTTCACAATTTCCCCCACCAGATTGTCACGTTCCAGATCAATCTCTTTGATGATATCGACCGGGGTTAACACGCCTTTGGCATCTACCCAATAACCCTCTGGTGCGCTTTGCGTGGTGAATTGCTTTGTTTTCATGGTGATATAAATTCCTGTTGTTATCGCTCAATAGATTAATGCGTTCTTTGCTGTTCGTGTGTGCGCAAATGGGTGTATATATCAGCCCCGTGCTGCGTGAGGTTTTCCCGAATAACACCCGCTAACCGCAACGCTTCCTGATATTCCTGATGGCTGTACTCATCAGTGGCTGCACCAGAAAATACCTCGTACTGAAGTTCACCTGACTCATCGCTGATCAACACTTCTATTCTGACTGCCATAACGCCCCCTTAATTAATGTAATGATTCCGACCAATAAACCTGACAACCGTAGTGAGTAAACCAACCCTGCCGACCGTAGCGTCCGAGATGCCGATAATTCGCCTGACCATCCTGAATTAAATATTCGCATTGCATATTACGGGCAATTTGGATACGGGGGGCACGGCCACAGATCATGACGCTAATCACCGTAAAACCTGCCTGTGTCAGTGCGGAAATAGCCTGTTCAGCGCTGTTGAATGCCGTGGTTAACACATGGTTATTCATAATGTTGTTCCCTCCAGATCTTTCACTGCCGCCCGAATGTGTTTCTCGGTCAACGCTTCATTCGCCCCTTTCGCAAACATGGCCGCCAACCGCAAGGTATGGCTCACCGTGCGCAATGCCCCCGGGCGTTCTGCCAGCTGCTGAACCAGTGCGCGTTCCTGCTGGCCCAATCCCCACGCCGCTGAAATCGCCTGAACGTCATCTTTCTTGGTTTTCAGGATGGCGACTTTCTTGGCGATACGGCTGAACAGACGGGCAAAGTCCACATTGCGGGAATTCCCCCCGGTCAGCTTCGAGTACACCTGATGATTGCCCACCAGTGCCAGACCGATGCCAGTCTCTTCCTGCAAAATACGCAGCTCTTCCAGTACGGGGTAATCCAGGTGATCCGCCTCATCAATGATGAGCAGACCGGATGTTCCGCGCAGCTTGCGGCGAACCGCCCGCCCCAGCTGACCCGCACGGCGGGGCGCATCACCGATGCCCAGTTCCAGCGCCAGTTCGTACAGGCATTCGCTCAGGCTGGCACGGGAAGGCGACACTGTAATCAGCCAGACATTAGGCCGTTCACGGGTAAACTGTTGCAGCGATTGGGTCTTACCCACACCCGGGCTGCCATAAATCACACTGATGCACTGGGCTATCTGGGCATACTGCAGGGCACTCCAGATTTGCCTGACTGTTTTGGTCTGCACAAAGTCTGGGGCGGCGGGCATCTCGTTAGCGCGGCGGGTGCGGTTTTCCAGCCAGACCGTCAGTTTGCCGGCAATGCTGTCGTTATCGCCGCGATAACTTTCGTTTATGAACTGGGACAGTGCGGTGCCGGAAATGCCACTTTCGCGGGCGATGTTGCTGTAGGTCATCCCGTCATTGATAACCACGGTTTTGATGGTGGCACGAATCTCAGCCTGTGCAGTTTGCGCCTGTGTTAATTCAATAATGTTGTTCATGGTTCCCCCTAAATCGTGTTTTTCTGCTGATGTTCATGTAATTGAGCGACGGCATTTTCAAAGGCATAGTCGTAATCGTTTTCTGTCTCGGCGTGCAGATCAACCAACTCACGACGGACGGTATTGCCTGCGGACCTGTAAATCTCAACAACGCGAGTTTCAGGCGGTTCAGGGGCAACGGTTTCCGGCATCAGCTCCGCGACTTCCAGTGCCGTCATGCGGCGCTGCGCCGTAGTGGCCTCTTTGGTGCGTTTAACAAAGCGTGTCCGATTGCGTTCGTGTTCACGGGCAGCCTGCGTATCACCAAAGCCCGATTTTTCAATGCACTGGGCAGCACAAATAAAGCGGCCATCCAGCGTGTAACACAGTACAGATTCATGCAGTGATTGCGGGTCAAACCGGATGACCACTTTATTGGGTTTAATTCCCAGCAACTGCTCGTGGTAGTAACGGTTCTTGCGTGCGGCAATCTTGCCGCCCGCATTCAGGGTAAAGGTGCCATTGTTAACCGTGACCGACTCAGCAGGTAACAGCAGCAGGTGACGCTGTTCGGCCGTGGCCTTACGGATAGCGCTTTCCTGATAACTCTGTTCAAAGGCGGCATCAAAAGACAGTACCCCCTGACAGGCTTCAGTATCCCGCTTCGGTTGCCTGTTCCAGAAAGCGATGCCCTCCGCCAGTACCTGTAAAAAGGTTTCGGCATCGATGACCCGGTCACCGTAATTATCCAGCTTTGCCATGGGGTTAGGGCCTGTATAGGCCCCCGCCAATGCCGGATGGCGGTCAACCACTTCGCCCAGCCCACCGTGAGAAAATGCCCGTTCAATCGGCTTGGCCTGGCCATGACCGCGACCAAACAGCACGCTAGTCCAGTGCAACTGGATACCCAGCAGGGGAATAATCCCTTTGGGGTCATCCTCCTTAATTTTGAAGCGGTAACGGTTCGGTACACCGCCCGTCATCCATTTGTTTGCAGCGGCTCGCGTGTTATCAATGGTGACGTGTCTGGGAATGCCGTATTGTTCAACCACATCAGCCAACGCTAGACGAATGCTGTCGCTGTTTTCAGAGACATCGGTACGCCAGCCCAGAATCTTGCGGGTACGGATATCCTGCCAGACCCATGTTTTGGGGCGGAGAATTTCGCCATTAAACCAGCGGACAAAGACGTTATGCTGATAGCCGTCACCGTTGATCCATTCCATCGCATCCAAGTCCAGTACGGTACGCTCCTGGGCGGGATATAACCGCATCAGGGCGTGTTCTCCCTCGCGCAGCAAGACCACCTGCTCGGCGGGGACTTCACGTTCCAGCTTCCGGCGCAGGGAAGACAGGCTCGGTATCGTCCAACCCTGTGCCGCCGCCGCTTCTGTCAGGCGGGCATAACACGTGCGCAATGCAGGTTGTTCAAAACGCAGATAGTCCGCCAGAAAAAAATCCCAGGCCGTTGGTGTACATTCCGCTTCTTTCTTCCGGCGCGCCGACAAATTATGGCCATGTTGGCTGACCAGTGCGGCGAGCCAGTCCGAACGGTCAAACGGTTTAGCCTGGTAGTACCACCGACGGACAGAAGCCGAGGCCATCGAAAGCGCTTCCCCCACAGAGTCAAACGCCGTTAACGTATCAATGCCGCTGTCCAGTAATCCCGCCACCGCGATGACCGCTTCACACCGTTCGCGTGCTTTTTCACGCTGTGACGTGTTGGCATTGTTCCAACCCTGCCAAAGCAGTTCACGGGAGTAGCTGTCTGTCTGGCGTTTCTTGATTTCAATCTGTTGCGTACCAACCTGAATAACGCCTTGCTTTTTCAGTACCGCCGCGCGGGCAACCGGAGGCAAACAGTTGATGTGAAATTCATACGCCTTAGATCCTTCCCGCCTCCTGATCATGTCTTCAGTCGCAAGTTTTTTTAAACGGTTAGAGATGTTAAAAGGGGCCGTTGGTAAATTCGGTAGCCCTATGCATTCTTGTGCTGTAATCCAAATATCCATGTCCCACCCTTACAGTTTCTATTGTTTTGAATAACGGCTTGGCCAGATGACCGCAGGTTCAACCCCAATAGCCTGAGCAATAATTTTTTCTCCTTTCGGCCACGGTCTGACTAATGCATTACGTAACGTATCTGCTGCCAGACCAGCAGCTATCGATAGTGTGCGTAGATTTGTGCCACGTTTTTCTAATGCCGCGCGGATATCTGCGCGGTGCCAATCGGTGCCAACTTGCGAGATTAATGACATCATGCGATCCTTATAATTATCTGTTCCGATAATTTGCTACGATAATCCCTAATGATTATCGGTATGGATATAAATATATTCGCATAAAAACACGAAGTCAAGATTAAATCGTGTTTTTATGCGCAGATGTAAATCTAAGGTAGGAGCTAGTATTTTCAATGAATGACAAAGAAAAATATGCAAATAATGATAAAAATACACATCGTGTTTTTGTACGAAACAAAATAACACAGTTTAAGGATAGACTCAGGCAAGCTATGGGAAGTGAATCTGGTAATAGTCTAGCTAAAAGATGTGGTATATCAGAAGCTGCGATAAGAACCTATTTATCCGGTAAGACATACCCTTCGTTGGATAAGTTAGCCTTGCTCGCGGAAAAATGCGAAGTATCTATTGAATGGCTGGCAAATGGCAGCAATGTAGATAGTGCCCCTGAAGTACCTGAAGTAAAAGAAGTCCCAAAACACGTCACCGAGACACAAGAAAAGGTTTGGTTAGAGTTTTTACATAGAATGACGCCAGATGAAAGAGATGCAGTCATTGCGCGAGTTGTAAGACTAGGTCTTGGTGTAATACTGCAACCATCATCAACAGACAATAAACAAGAACAATCATCAGAAGATGCACTTGAGAAACTAGATGTATCTGGTCACGCTCTGCTAGTCGCTCGCATGTACGATTCATTGACTGATGAACAGCGCCAGAGATTTTTGGAATCTATCAGAGGAGAAGAGCAAAAAGAGACTGACCGCCATTTAAGCGGCAAGAGCAAAGCCAGCTAATGGGCTGCCAGGCCCATTAGCTAAAAGGGATTTAAAGATGATTTAAACAGATGATCGTGTACACCCTACATTTACCAAAATACGTGAATCAAAAACGTCTAACTCAAAATTTTTCTCATTTTGGTAAGTTTGCACGAGAAGTCGGAACCGTTCTATAGGACACATCCCAACCCCGCGAATTACTTGAAATTGCGCCCGCGAAATCCCGTTTAATTTCGCCAATTCCCTATCTATCTTTGTTTCTCATTCTTTGTGGTTCATAACAGCGGCTTTTTGCATTTTGAAGCTCCATCTTTGCGACATTTAAATTATTAAGACTTCCTTTTTGTCTAATGGACGTGAGATCGTCCTGTACTGAAGCGAGTTCCGTTAGCTGTCGGCGAAGTTGCTGCTGGAGGGTTTCCACTTCCATTTGTGGAATGATGCCCCGTGAAAAAAGAGCCTGTGTTTTTGCAAGATTATTTTTCAATTCCATAACCATATGGTTTGCATTTTCGACGTTTCTTCTGGCTCGGATGACTTCTTGGCTGTTTTCCCAGTCATGTAATTGGTCAACGGCAGATGAGGCTTTGATCATCTCAACTTGCGCTTGCCGAAGCTCAATATCAAGCTTTCGGGTATCAAGCATAAATAATGTCTGGCCAGCGTTCACCCGTTGTCCTTCTTTGACCAAGTCGCATCAAATGGAGCAGGTATAGTTTCAATACGTCCAGATTGCAGCTTGCCTACTAGACCTAATCGCTTTTCTATAAGACCATGTTTTATTTCAATCCACTGTACTGATTCCTGAGCTGGCGATTTTTCTGAGGGCAAATACCCAGAGGATAAAAAGGCAAAAAAACAGGCCACTATTACGATGCCAACTATGGCCCATCGATAACGTTTAATCATTGAGTGTTATCTCCCAGCTTTCCAGTGTCGTACCAAGAATTTGATCTAGTTCAGCCTGAGAATTGAGGTATTGGATAAGTGTATTCAGGCGTGCATTTTCAGCATTTCTCAGATCGGTTTCAAAACTCAGCACCTGAAAGTTACTGGATCTTCCAGCCTGTAATTTTTCCTGTTCAATTTCGAGTTTCTTTTGAGAAAGTGAACTGGCTTTTATCGCTAATTGATATTCTTGCCAGCGTGATTCTGTATCACGGATTGTATTAATTACTTTTTGTTCCATGTTTATTTTTGCCTCCTCCAAATGTAACGTTTGCTTCTGGACGTTAACCCTGGCCTGAACTTCCATTTGTCGTTGTGTCATATCACCTATTGGAATATCCAGTTGTATACCGACAAAATTTTCCCAGTTTCGGGTTTCAGGAGAGGATGAACGATGCTGGGACGCACCTCCAACCAATGATAAATCCCAGAGCAGGTTATTTCGGGCTTGTAATAATTGAATATCTGTCGCTCTTACAGTGAGTAACTGGATAAGATAACCCGGCTGCTGAGCCTGTGCTTTTTTAATTGATTGTTCAATATTCAGACTTACGTGAGTTCCTTTTAACGTATCTGTAGCATAGATGGAGGTTTTAAGGTTTAGAGCGAGTAATTTAAGTAATGCCAGCTTCGTGGCATGCACATTGTTTTCAGACTCTTTTGCCGAAAGTTCCTGCATGGCTAGATCAGCCTGCATTTGTATTTGCTCCTCGTAAAAGAGGCTGTATCACAGTAATACTTGCACCGTCATTGTAAAAGTTTTTCATCCCCAATTTAGTGTTCTCACGAGTCCAGGAAAGAGTGAAACGAGTTCCCAAAGGAGTAAATAGTGTGGCATTAGGAGAAAGATTAGTTTTCCTAAAATTTGAATCCTGATTTTTACCCGCAATGTAACGTCCACTTAGCTGTAGCTTTGGTGTGAATCGATCTTCTGCCACCTGTAAATCAAATTTCTGAGCGATACGATCCAGATAAACACTGCGTACCGCGTAGTTATTCCTTAAACCAAGCCATATCGCATCGTCCAACGACAGGCCTATAGTCTCTCTTGAGGCTTCCTGCCGCAGGCTGTAATCCGGTTCTGATAAAATTAATTGTTCCTGTTCAGATGCAAAACTCTCTGTTTGAAGGAACAGGAAAAATAAAGTTAAAGAGCCATAAAGGAAATATTTTTTAATCATCACGTAATGCCTGTATTGGTTCCATCTGTGAGGCTTTATGTGCGGGATAAAAGCCAGAGATAAGTCCCGCCACAATTGAACTGACTATCCCTAAAGGAAGAGATAAAGGGGCTAGAGAAAATGACCAGCCAGAATAAAACACAAAAAGAAAGGACACAATGATACCTGCCAGTGTACCAAGGATTGCGCCGGCGAAAGTCAGTGCTACAGCTTCATACAAAAAAAGGCACCGTATATCATGGGGCCTTGCGCCTAAAGCCATACGTAATCCAATTTCTTTTCGTCGGGCTGAAATGTTCATAAGCATGACATTTGAAATTGCAATACCACCGGTGAGTAGCGAAATGCCTGCCAACCCGATCAACATAAAAGAAAAGGTTTTGCTTTGTTCTGACTGTCCTTTTAGTAGTTGCTGAGCTACTCGAACATCAATTTCAACCGTTGGAAACTTGCGCTTGAGCAACACCAATAAATCCTTCACATCGGTTTCTGTGGTGGTGGTTGTTATGGTACGAGCGATGATGCCGTTCAGATCAGTATTTGGTGATATTTTACGCATGGCATTTATAGGAACAATCACCACTGAATCCAGAGAAAAAGGGAAAATGGGGTTTTGCCCTTTTATATCGAAAATACCAATCACTGTGTATAAATAATTGGCAAGCTGAATCTGCTTGCCAAGTACACGGGATGCATCCCCTTGACCAAGGGTAACGGCCACTGTATTGCCAATGACCAGATAAGGAGAGTGATGATCATAATCAGAGATGAACCTGCCATGACGAAGTTGCAATTGCATAACTTTTTCAAGTTCTGCTGAAGACCCTATTATGGTAAATGTTTCTGTTTTCCCGTTATAGCGCCCGGGAGAAGGATAATAGATCCAGGGTGCTGCTGAAGATAAACCAGAAATAGCCGTTGTCAGATCGGCCATTTTAATTGACTCGCTATCAACCCCATGGTTATAGGAGTTCAGACTTGCTGTAATAACATTGATATCAAGCCCGCTGAACATTTTCAACGCAGCAAGTGTGGCGTTATACCCGGTATTAACAAATGCCACAATAGACGCGCAACCAATAGCAATACCCGATAAAGCAAGCAGAGTACTTCTTCCCGTTGCCATTAAGTTACGCCAAGCTTCTCTCCATATCATTAATACCGACATACCATAGTTGCCTGACTGACTGGTATCATGCATGAATTGTCATTAATAAACAGCCCGATGTGCAAGACCCACCAAATGCAGTTTTTCTCTGGCAACTTTATAGGCCTGCGAGGTAGAAATACCGCGGTAAAGAAGTGGCAAAGCGACGTTCTCTGTCGCTGTCATTCCGGCTAACAAATGAAAACTTTGAAAAACAAAGCCAATTTCTTTATTACGCATCCTGGCACGAAGGTCAGCATTTGCTGTCGACATGTTAACGCCACAAAGAAAATACTTCCCGGAGGTGGGTTTATCCAGCAGACCGAGGATGTTCAGTAATGTGCTTTTACCTGACCCCGATGTTCCGACAATAGCACAACTCTGACCTGCAAAAATTTGTGCTGTGATATTTTTCAGAACTGATGTTTGCTCTTCTCTACCATGTTGATAAATACGGGTTAACTGTTGCATACTGATAACAGGTGATATTAATACTGTAGGCTGAATAAAATTTATAAGATCCATTGTTTTTTATAATCCCCTCGCTTTAGTATCTATATTTATCAGAAGAAATAGCCTTTTTATTAAAATAACTAACTTCTGATAACACCAAGAAAATAATAATTTAATCGCCTTAATTATATATAATATCAGTGCATTAAATTGCAATTGAAAATATGATTTTCGTTTTGTGTAAACAATATTAATATAGTAATTTATCATAAATTATGATAATGAATAACTATTAAAGGAGAATTTTTATGTTCAAGAAATTATTAACAGCTGGAGTATTAACAGCAGGTATTGCATTAACAGGAGGAATTGGGGTAGCATCGGCAAACGACGGAGTACTTAAGCCATGTCCTCATCAGGAAATAGAGCAAAGCGGCTCGTTGTTTACGAGGTATGTTGTTAACCCTTATAATAATTTTGCCAATGTGTTTACGCAGGATCATAATGGTAGAACGATTACATGGTATTTCAAAGGGGAAACTAAAGCCTGTATATTTCATACCGGAAGAACCGCTTATTCCGCTTATTATGAAGGTAGAATAAAATAAAATTACACCAAAAGTCATCTTATTATAAAATTTCTCAGAACACTGATAAGCCTCGTTGAAAATAACGGGACTTTTGCTTTTAACATGAATAATAATGTTTGTTTATATTGAACTGAAAGCCAAAGCGGGAAAATCAAATACCGCCAAATTTCTGGAGAACTTATTCAGAATAGTTTCTTATCATATTCATATTAAATATTGGCTATTGAAAATGATGGAACAGAATACATGTTTCCACTGAATTTCTACTTTAAATCCCGAATTTGTAATTAATTGCTTTTCAAAATAATAAAAACCAGATTTTTTACTTGAGGTAAAGCTATTTTCTTGCAAAGAGTTTCTAGATATAATTTTATACCCGTACTGACAAATATCACTAAATGATGTATTTGTTCTTCCATTGGATTTAAGTGAAAGTATATGTTTTTGCTGCATCCGCTTATACTACTGATGGCTAATATACTTATTATTTAAAAAGAAGGTCTTGGAAAAATGAATAAATCATTATGTAATTCAGTATTGAAATTAACTGATTATTTTGGCATAGAGAATGCCAAAGTATCTGAGTATATTTTTAATATACTTAAAACCCCCTGCAATGATTACCAATCGTCAGTAAAGAAATTTATAAAGTTACTTAATTACATTCGGAATAATAATATTGATGTGACATCATTTAATGAGCTGGTTGCGCTTCATGAACTTGTAGCTCCGCATGATGGTGCCGTAGTTTCTATGATGTCAATTCATTTTAATCTGGCTATAGGGACTATCGCCAACTTAGGTGCTCAAACATCATATATAGAAAATTTATACCAACAGCTTTGTTCAGGTAGTGCTATTGGCGTATATCTGGCGACTGAACTGGCTTATGGTAATAATTTGATAGCAATCGAAACACAGGCTGATTATCTTCCGGAGAAAGGTGTGTTCATACTTAATTCCCCCAATCCTAGCGCATATAAATTTATGCCTAATACTCTACCATGTGAGTTACCAAAAGTAGCTGTAGTTTTAGCTCAGCTAAATGTATCAGGGAAAAAATATGGTATTTTCCCGTTTGTATTCCCTTTGTCAGTCAATGGTCAATTAACTGCTGGAGTTAAAATCACTTCACTTGGCGATAAGCCAGGATTTTATCTTGATAACGCAATAACTTCATTTGATAACGTTGAAATTCCTTTTGAAGGACTCCTTGCTGGCAATATGATCACATTGACCAGAAATGGTCAGGTATCATTATATACTAAAAGATTAAAAGAGCGGTTTTCGTTAATTACAAACCGAATACATACTGGGAAATTATGTATGGCCGTAAGTTCGGTTGCAGGGGCTAAATCGGCTCTTCATATCACCAGTACATATGGTAATAAACGACAAACTTTCGGCTACTCAGGGGCTATGCCAGTAATCAATTATTTTCATTTCAGAGAGGGCATAGCCTGGGATACCCTGAGTACGGTCACACATGCATTATATTTAAGAGAATTAACCAAAAAAGTTTCAGTAATGCTATCAGGATCTGTTAAAAACTTTAAATTTTCAGATGAGGTACTTATTGAAATCATTACTGCGAAGTCCCTGTGCACATGGCGCACACAAGAAATATTAATTAATTGCCGTGAACGCTGTGGTGCTCATGGATTATTTTCTATCAACAAGATACCTCATTATTTAATGGGCAATTTTGGTGCAATTACCGCCGAAGGTGATAACGTTGTACTCTCCCTGAAGGCTGGAGAGATGATTTTTATTGGTGGAATAAAAAATAATAAAGAAAATGTTCAGCATGATTTATTTTTCATTCTGAATGATTATATGGATTTTTTATTACAAAAACTGAATAAATTAATAGTCAGTGGCAGTAAAAAAACAAATTTCGATGCTGTTAATAAATATAGCGGTGATTTTCTGGAGCTAAGCCAGACATATGCTGTTTTATCCGTAGTGACGACAATCATTGACGCATATCATACTGATGATATTGATATGATTATCGAAGGTTATCTTCTCGACTGGGTTCACCGTACCATGAGTAACCTCTTAATAGGTGAAGTCATTGATCTGCCGGAAGCTAAAAGAATAGATGAAAGGCGCATAGAGTATATACGTAAATACGCAGAAAAAATAAATGATTATATTTCCGAGTTTGCAGTGGATAAATCTGGAATTGAAACACCAATATCCAGTGATGACTATATATCCTGGTATGCAGGAAATCATAATCAGTTAAAAAATTAACTGATTTTTATGCAAGGAAAAGAATAAAGTACAGTATATTTTTATAAACACTCCCGGGCTGAAATGGATTGAATAAAGATCTTTTTCGAAAAAACGGCAAAAAAAAAGCTTCATGCCACAACATGAAGCTCTCTGGTATCAAATTATTATCTTACAAAACTACAGTGCACGGAGGATCGCTTCGACACTGGCTTTTGCATCACCAAATAGCATCTGGGTATTTTCTTTAAAGAACAACGGGTTTTGTACTCCTGCATATCCTGTATTCATGGAACGTTTAAAGACAATTACGTTTTGTGCTTTCCAAACTTCCAGTACAGGCATTCCCGCAATCGGGCTGTGTGGATCTTCTTGAGCTGCTGGGTTTACTGTGTCATTGGCTCCGATAACCAGAACGGTATCTGTCTCAGTAAAGTCATTGTTGATTTCATCCATTTCCAAGACAATATCGTAAGGAACTTTGGCTTCAGCAAGCAACACGTTCATGTGACCCGGTAAACGTCCCGCAACAGGATGGATGCCAAAGCGAACTTTAACGCCCTTCTCACGCAATTTTGCGGTGATGTCATGTACCGGATATTGCGCTTGAGCAACAGCCATACCATAGCCTGGCGTAATAATAACTGAAGTGGAATTTTTCAGCAGTTCAGCAACGTCTTCCGCGTTTGTTTCGCGGTATTCGCCCATCTCTTGTTCATCACCCGTTGAAGTACCATCAGTACCAAAACCACCGGCGATGACGCTAATAAAAGAACGGTTCATCGCTTTACACATAATATAAGAAAGGATTGCACCAGAAGAACCTACTAAAGCACCGGTCACAATCAGCAAGTCATTGCTTAACATGAAACCAGCAGCGGCGGCTGCCCAGCCTGAATATGAGTTCAGCATGGAAACAACGACGGGCATATCTGCCCCTCCGATCGACGCCACTAAGTGCCAACCGAAAGCAAGTGCGATAGCAGTCATCACTAGCATAGTGAAAACTTGCAAACCAACACTTTGGGTTTTTATAAATATAACCATCAGTACAAAGGAAATAATCAACGCGGCCAAATTGAGTTTATGGCGGTGGGGTAACATCAGCGGTTTGGATGAAATTTTGCCGCACAATTTACCGAATGCCACAATTGAGCCAGTAAAGGTGACTGCACCAATGAAGATTCCCAAGAAAACTTCTGTCAGGTGAATATTTTCCATGATAGGAGAAGCAAAAATATCATGGGCGATGAAGCTATTAAATCCGACCAAAACCGCTGCCAGACCGACAAAACTGTGCAAAATGGCGACCAATTCAGGCATTTCGGTCATTTCCACTTTTTTGGCCAGGCGAATGCCAATGACGGCACCGATGATCATCGCCAAAATAATCCAACCTACTTTGCCAGCATCGGGCCCCAAAATAGTGGCAATCAGCGCAATTGCCATACCGGCTATGCCAAAGATATTACCTCGCCTCGAACTTTCATGGCGAGAAAGGCCGGCAAGGCTGAAAATAAATAAAATGGCGGCAACAATATATGCCGCTGTAACTACTCCGTTCGACATAAGTTACCCCTTACCCTTTACGAAACATTTTCAGCATACGCTGGGTGACGGTGAAACCACCGAAAATATTGATGCTGGCAATTAAAACCGCGATGAATGAAAAGAAACTTATCCATCCACCTTCACCAATTTGTAGAACTGCCCCAACGACAATGATCCCTGAAATAGCATTAGTGACTGACATCAGGGGTGTATGTAATGAATGGCTGACGTTCCAGACGACGTAATAACCCACTACGCAAGACAAAGCAAATACGGTAAAGTGAGACAAAAACTCCTTCGGTGCAACGTCTGCCAACCAACCGAACAGGATAATGGCAAGAGCAAACAGACCGTATTTCAACCACGGAGATCTCGGCTTTTCTGCTGGCTTATCTTCTTTCTTCTTCAGCGTCGCAGGTTTGGTGGGTGGAGCGGAAACTTGAATAGGAGGAGCTGGCCATGTGACTTCTCCCTCTTTAATTACGGTAACGCCACGTACAACGACATCTTCAAAATCGATAGTGATTTCGCCATTTTTCTCTTTGCACAGTAACTTCGCGAGGTTAACCAGATTTGTGCCGTACAGTTGTGATGATTGAGTGGGTAAACGGCTAGGCAAGTCGGTATAACCAATGATCTTTACACCATTTGGTGTCACAACGAGTTTATCAGCTTCCGTCAGTTCACAATTACCACCATTCTGTGCAGCTAAATCGACAATGACACTGCCAGGCTTCATGGACTCAACCATTTCTTTGGTGATCAGCCGCGGTGCAGGTTTCCCCGGAATCAATGCCGTTGTGACGATAATATCAACTTCTTTTGCCTGTGCAGCAAACAATTCCATTTCTGCCTTGATAAAGGCTTCTGACATGACTTTTGCATAGCCGTCACCACTGCCAGCTTCTTCTTTGAAATTCAATTCCAAAAATTCAGCACCCATGCTTTGTACCTGTTCTTTAACTTCTGGACGGGTATCAAAAGCTCGGACAATAGCGCCAAGACTCCCTGCCGCACCGATAGCGGCCAGCCCCGCAACACCGGCTCCGATAATCATGACTTTAGCTGGTGGCACTTTGCCTGCTGCTGTAATTTGGCCAGTGAAGAAGCGCCCAAATTCATGAGCTGCTTCAACAATAGCCCGATAACCAGCAATATTTGCCATTGAACTGAGGACATCTAATGATTGTGCACGGGAAATTCGTGGTACGGCATCCATTGCCAGAACCGTTACTTTACGTTCTGACAATTTTGTTATTAGTTCTGGGTTTTGCGCTGGCCAGATAAAACTAACCAGCGTCGCCCCTTCTTTCATCAGGGCAATTTCTTTATCTTCCGGGGCATTCACTGTAAAAATAATATCTGATTGCCAAACTTCATGATGTTCTGCAATATCAGCTCCCGCTTTTTGATAAGCAATATCATCAAAACTGGCAAGATGCCCAGCCCTTGTTTCCACTCTAACGCTGAACCCCAATTTCCGCAGTTGTTCCACCGTTGATGGTGTGGCAGCAACGCGAGCTTCATTGGAAAGTCGCTCTTTTGGTACACCAATATGCATAATGTTTCCTTCTCTAAGAATGAAATATTGCTGATTATTACCTGTTGAAGCCAATTTAACGATAAGGTTGATTTTATTACTGCTATCAATAAAACCTATCAATAAAAAATAAAATAGTCACTAATTGAAAACAATATCAGGGAAAAGTAAAGTGACCTTCAATGTAAACGATGCTACCGCTCGTATAAATCGCTATTTTTATTAAAATTGCTGGCACCATGTACCAAAAATTAACACTCATTTATTTAGATAGCATAAATTTTTGCGACAATTGGCATTATTACATGTAATAATTGCGGTCTATGTGATACATAATAATGTTCAGCACGTTATAAATATTTTAATGCGCAAGGCGAAAGGATTTTTTATGAAGCTGAAGACAACGATCATCGCTACAGCGATGCTCTCGCTAACAACGATTACTGCTGCACATGCGGCTAAAGAATTAACGCCAGAACAAGCTGTAGAGCTAAAGCCATTTGAACGAATCTCAGTCACTGGCCGTTTCAATGCAATCTATGAAGCTGCTGATGCGATTTCCCGTCAGGCGGATAAAAAAGGCGCCTATAGTTTCTATATCCAAAGTCTCGACGATTTTAATGGTGGTGGTAATTTACGTGTTGTAGCCGACTTGTATCATAAAGATGCAGAAAAATCCGATAAAACAACTAACTATCGCATTTATCGTGGAATTAAAGAATTACCTAAAACCGAAGCCATTACGCTGGAACCTTTTGATACTGTAACCGTGAATGGTTATTTTGCTACTGCCCCTGATCTGAAAGAAGCCATCTCTAAGGCTGCTAAAAAGAAAGATGCTGCCTCTTTCTTTATTGTTCGTGATATTTCTCCCAATAATGGCGGAAACCAAATAGTTACTGCATATGTCTATAAAACAGATGCACCGAAACGTCAGATACAATCTAATAACGCGGTTATTCCAGCAGATTCGGAAGCTGGCCGTCAGGCCCTGGCTCAAGGCGGTGAAGAAGCCGAGAAAGTTGAAATTCCAGGTGTTGCTTCCTCAACTTCTACCAGCAATTTGGTTGGGCGGTTTTTTGAAACCCAGTCATCAAAAGGTGGTCGTTACACGGTCACGTTGTCTGATGGCACAAAAATGGAAGAATTGAATAAGGCATCTGCCGCTCAAATGGTTCCTTTTGACTCGATTACTTTCTCTGGTTATTACACCACGGATCCAGAAATTTCTTATCAGGTGGCTAAACGTGCAGCGAAAAAAGGCGCGAAATATTACCATGTTACCAGAGAGTGGCAATCTAATGGTGGTAACATCACTGTTAGCGCTGATTTATTCAAATAATTAATCTGTTATTGGTGAAAAAGGCACAAATGATGGTTTGTGCTTTTTTATCATTGCCAGAACACGTTTTTTGAATAATTCGTTCTTTATATATCCCCGCCTAACACACATTATTTTATGCATAAAATTTATATTTTTTTGCATAGTCACCCATTGCATACAATCCTTTCACTCCGTAGAATCGCCCTGTTTTTGGATTTAACGACTGAATCTTCTCTGCAATCCAGAGCATGGATGCAATAAATGTCCAATATGTGTTCGATATTCAGAACAAGTGTTCTGGCTAATCGTGTCAATTATATTACTTTTAGGAACGTATCTTTGGAAAAAAAATTAGGCCTCACATCTCTGACAGCACTGGTACTTAGCTCCATGGTGGGAGCTGGTGTATTCAGCTTGCCACAAAATATGGCACAGGTAGGCAGTCCTGCTGCATTAATGATTGGTTGGGGGATTACAGGCATAGGTATTCTCTTTTTGGCCACTTCTTTACTTTTGCTTTCACGTCTTCGCCCTGACCTCGACAGTGGAATTTTTACTTATGCAAGAGAAGGATTTGGCGAATTAGTTGGTTTCTGTTCTGCATGGGGATATTGGTTTTGTGCCATTATTGCCAATGTTTCTTATCTGGTTATCGTCTTTGCGGCATTAAGTTTTTTTACTGACACCGAACATTCAGTTATTTTTGGTGATGGGAATACCTGGCAATCTCTGATTGGTGAATCTATTTTGCTTTGGTTTGTTCATTGGCTCGTACTCCGAGGAGTACAAACTGCGGCTAGTATCAACCAGTTGGCTACAGTGGCAAAACTGTTACCATTGGGTATGTTCATCATTTTGGCCGTAATTTCATTCAAAATGAATGTCTTTAAGCTTGACTTCACTGGCATTGAAATGGAGATACCCGTCTGGCAACAAGTCAAAGATACGATGCTGATCACCTTGTGGGTTTTCATTGGTGTTGAAGGTGCAGTTGTTGTTTCAGCCAGGGCAAAAAAGCGCAAAGATATCGGTATCGCAACTGTTCTCGCTGTTGTTTCAGCATTAGGCGTTTATATTCTGGTTACCCTGCTCTCTCTTGGATTGGTAGCAAGACCTGAATTAGCGGCAATGCGCAATCCTTCAATGGCAAACCTGATGGTAGGGTTAATTGGCTCTACGGGTGAAATTATTATTATTGCCGGCCTGATCATTTCCGTTTGCGGTGCTTATCTAAGTTGGACAATTATGGCCGCGGAAGTTCCCTTCATCGCTTCCTTGCATGGCTCATTTCCTAAAGTATTCAATAAACAGAACGATAAAAAAGCGCCTGAGTCATCATTGTGGATAACCAATGGAGCTGTTCAGATTTCCTTGATTTTAATCTGGCTGAGTGGCAGCAATTACAATATGTTGCTTTCTATTGCATCGGAAATGATCCTTGTCCCCTACTTTCTCGTCGGTGCATTTTTAGTGAAAGTAGCATTTCAACGTAGTAACCGGGTTTTGTTGTTGATTGCTGTAGGAGCCTGTACTTATGGTGTGTGGTTACTTTATGCATCTGGTTTAATGCATTTGCTTCTTTCTGTTGTATTGTATGCGCCTGGATTACTTGTTTTCTTGTATGCACGTAGACAAAATCAAGGACAAAAGCCACTGAATATACTGGAAAAATCAGCTATTGTGCTTTTGATATTAACGACTATCCCCTCTACATGGTTACTAATACATTAATCATCTATCCATCTGTTTGATAAGTATATAAGTTATTTTAAGCCCCTTCTTAAGGAGAGAATAATCAATTTCTCTCCTTAATTTTTTGTTTGAAATAGGAACCTTATTAAGTTTTTTTGTGTTGTTTTTTGCGGTGTTGATGGGATTTATTTTTTTAAACTTATAAGTATGTTGTAACTAAAAAGAAAGAATGTGGGTAATATTCATGCAATTCATAAACATTAATACTATTTCCTTGATGATTTATTTTTATTAATTAATAAACAAAAACTAGATTTTTATCATACTAGACTAGTTATTATTAACAGATAGTTAACTTTAATTAGATGTAAAGTTTATCATTTAGTTGAATTCTGGCTATAAACTCTAACAAATACTAAATTTAAAGCGTTTAAGTTACCCAAGAAACATATTGTCACAAATAAATAATACTTGGTTAAAAATATGGTAAAAGTATTCAATTACAAAAATAAATACGTTTAAAATCGCATTTATTTTCACGGAATTTCATCAACTAATAATTAATCTTATAAAACAGAATAAACGTTCATCCGCGGTGGAAAAACATTCCATTTTCTGAATAAGAATGCTATTAATATTTACTTAATAGTTAAAAACTTCAAATAATGAATTATGGCGAGTTATTATTTTTATCTTTGTCAATTAATCGCTACTATATTCTTCGAAATATCTGTCGATAAAGAAACGTTAACTGACGTCTCTTTGTTATGTTTCGGTATAAATTCGGACAAATCACTTGCTGTATCATAATTATACGGCTTTAATGTTAACTCAATAATCTATATCTCTGCCGTATCAACTCGTCAGGGATGGGATATATTAAAAATGAAAACCAAACTAATTATTTCCTCTTTGTTTTTATCATCTGTATTTGTATCCGCAGCACATGCCGCCGATGGACAAATCAAATTTACAGGCGATATTACCGCGACTGCATGTAAAATTGATCCTAGTTCTGCAAACCAAACCGTTAACATGGGTACTATCAGTTCAAGTTCATTCAATGGAGTAAATAGCACATCAGCCGCAACACGTTTCAGTATCACACTGACTGACTGCCCTACAGAAGTTAATTATGCCCAAGTTAAATTTGATGGGAATCCGGATAGCCGAAATAATAACCTTTTGGCATTAAATAACGACGATCCAAAGAAAAAAGCGGCGGAAGGAGTTGCGCTCGGTCTTTATGAAGCAGATAGCTCAACTCTGATTTCTCTGGCACAGCCATCCAGATCTCAGGAACTGACTAATAAATCCAAACAGCAACTGAATTTTATTGCTAAATATATCGCTACAAATTCAACTGTTAGCCCAGGTTCCGGTGATGCGGTAGCCAACTTTACTATTGTCTACAACTAAGGATTTTTATGGCAGGGATGCCCGAATAATACAATATAGCCAATGAATATGACAAATAATAATAAATAATTTATTCATTAATAGATAAACATAATATTGTTTGGAGCAATCACTTTGAAATATTTTCGTGTTTTTATTTTCATTATTATCTACATTTTTAGCACCAATATTTCTTTTGCTGGTGTCGTTATCGGTGGCACTCGTGTTGTGTATATTAGTGACCGAAAAGAAGCATCAATCTCCATTAGCAATCCTGAAACAGATGTTTCTTATCTTATTCAATCATGGGTTCAGGATGAAAATAATGAAACCAAAGTTCCTTTTATTATCACTCCCCCACTATTCAAATTAACCGCCGGAAATGAAAATATTCTGCGAATTGTAAAAACTGGCGAAAACTTGCCAAATGATAAAGAGTCTCTTTTCTGGCTTAATGTCAAATCTATTCCAGGAACAGTGAAATCAGATCAGAACCAATTGCAAATCACCGTGAAATCCCGCTTTAAGCTATTCTATCGTCCTGTCGATTTAGCAGACAACGCCAGTATTGCCTACAAAGCGCTGAAATTCAAAACCGTAGGACATAAGCTAATCGCAGAGAACCCAACACCATACTATATCTCGTTTTCTGATCTAACCACTGGAAATAATTCAATAAATCATGAAATAAAACTGGGTGGTATGATATCTCCTTATGGTCAATTAAGTTGGGATATTCCCGTTAAAAATATCAACTATGTCACTTGGAAAACCATCAATGATTTTGGCGGTGTAACGCCAGAAGAAAAACGCATGTTCTGACCATAAATTTACACAATATATCAAGGTTAGAAAATCATTATGGATAACTACCGTCATTATCTTCAACATAATATTTCTGATAATTGGGTATTATTTATCAAGCCAAGCAAAGTGTTTTTATATGCTGTAACAATCACATGGCTTTTCACTCATTATAATGAGGCTTATGGTGAAGAATATTTCAATATCAATGCGTTGGAAACTCACTCCGGCTTTCCAGAAGATATTGATCTATCAATTTTCACTCAAGATGATCAGCAGCTACCTGGCCGCTATTGGGTGGATATTTACCTCAATCGGGAAAAAGTAGACACTGGGCATGTCGATTTTATCATTGTAAACCATAAACTATCGCCGAAGATTAAACTACAGCGGCTAAAGAAGATGGGAGTAAATATTGACTCATTCCCCTCCTTGCGTGATTTACCACAAGAAACAGAAATAGCTGATCTTGGGCAGTATATTTCATCTGCATCATCTGTTTTCGATTTCAATAAGCAGCGGCTTGATATCAGTATTCCCCAAGCCGCTCTGAATAGCCAAGTCAGAGATTATGTTTCATCTCATTTGTGGGAACAGGGGTTAACCTCTCTGCTTGTTAATTATAATTACAGCGGTTCAATCAATTGGCTGAATAATCAATCCGGATCGACAAACAACAATTTTCTCAATCTTAGAACAGGCGCCAATTGGGGAGCATGGCGGTTGCGGAATTACTCTACTTACAGCAGCCAAAATCACAAATGGCAAAGTCTTAACACTTACCTACAACGGGATATTCATGCCCTAAAAAGCCAGTTGGTATTTGGTGACAGTTATACACCTTCAGCCATTTTTGATGGTTTTCAATTTCGGGGAATGCAATTAGCTTCTGATGACAACATGCTGCCTGATAGCCTGAAAGGGTTTGCACCCACGATACGGGGAATAGCCCAAAGTAATGCTCAAGTTACCATTAAACAGAATGGTTATATCATTTATGAAACCTATGTTTCTGCTGGGCCTTTTGTTATCAGCGATCTCTACCCCACCACATCCAGTGGTAATCTGGAAATCATTATCAAGGAAGCGGATGGGAGAGAACATCGTTCTGTACAGCCTTTTTCAGCCGTTCCTATCATGTTACGGGAAAATAGTTTGCGACATTCCCTGACTCTGGGGAAATATCAATCTTTCACTCATCGTGGCAAAGAACCTTATTTTATGCAGGGTACGGTAATATATGGTATTTCCAACCGTGTGACGGTTTATGGTGGAACCACCCTCTCAAAAGATTATCAATCCGCCGCTTTCGGTACAGGATATAGCTTTTCTGATTGGGGCTCTCTCTCCTTTGATGTCACTCATGCGAAATCAAATTTAGCTGAGAATTTCAGTGACTCAGGGCAATCATATCGTTTCCAGTATGCAAAAGATCTTTCCCAAACAGGTACCAGCTTCACTTTAGCGGGTTATCGTTATTCGACTCACCGCTTTTATGATTTTAAGGAAGCCAATGAGATCGATATTACAGACAACAAAGATAATCGCAGCAACACCAATAAACGTAGTAAATTGCAACTACACGTCAACCAGTCACTGGAAAATTGGGGAAGTGTTTATCTATCTGCTTTTCAGCAAGATTACTGGTATCAAAAAGGTTACGAACGGAACATCAGTGCTGGTTACAATACCAGTTATAATTCAATCAATTACAATCTGAATTATACCTACAGTGAATTCCCCGACTCAAAACACAATGAGCAGATTTTATCATTCAGTGTGCAAATCCCGCTTGATCGCTGGCTGAAAAATAGCTGGGTAAGTTATAACCTGACCAACAGTAAAAACAGGGATACGTCCCATCAGATCAGTCTCAATGGTACAGCCCTAGAAGATAACAACCTGATTTACAGTATCCAGCAAAATTATACCCATCACGATAAAAATATTGGTGGGAATATCAGCGCAGAATACAAAGGTGCATATGGTCAGATTAACGCGGGTTACAATTACGATAAACAATCCAAGCAACTGAATTACGGCTTAAATGGTGGGATCGTTGCACATCCTTACGGTGTTACGCTTTCCCAATCATTGGGAGATACACTGGCATTAGTACGTGCCCATGGTGCCAAAGGAGTTAAAGTTCAAAATCATACCGGTATTTCAACAGACTGGAACGGCTATGCCATCGTCCCTTATGTCAGTAGTTATCGTAAAAACCGTATTGCTCTGGATACTTATTCAATGGGCAACAATGTTGATATTGATATCAATACGCAAACTATCATCCCAACCCAAGGTTCATTGGCTTTAGCCAATTTCCAAACCCGTATTGGCTATCGCGTTTTGATGATGCTTTCCCATAAAGGTAAAGAAATTCCATTTGGCGCAACAGCAACACTGGAAAAACAACACGACATTGATGACGCCAACAGCACCATCATCAGCAATGATGGACAAGCTTATCTCAGTGGTGTTCCTAAAACAGGTCGGTTATGGGTGAAATGGGGATACAAGGATATTCAGGAATGTCATGTGAATTACCAACTTCCTGATGAAATACCGACATCAGGTTTGTACATGGTGAATGCAGCCTGTGAATAACAATACCAGAACACCTATTTGATATTTTTATATATTATGGAAATTTTATATGATTAACGGCTTAAAATTATTATTAGCAAGCACATTTATCGCGGGCATAATGAGTAGTTTTGATGCTCTGGCAAATTATGACTGCCAATATTCGCCGGGTTTTTCAGCCGACACTACGTACGTCTCTTTTGGCACTATCGTTATTCCTAGAGACCATCCCATCGGAACAACCATCAAAGAAATTCGGTTGGATCATGTGGATGAAAAAGGCAATATCGCCACCTGTAATACGCTCACTCCTACATCATGGGAGAAACCGAATTTTGATCCGGCACACTACAACTATGATGCGATTTATGAATCTGGAGTGCCGGGTGTCGGTATCCGTATCAATACATGGGGGCCCGGCTACGGTATCGATTGGCTACCCAGAACAGCGACATATCCAGTCACTTGTTCCCCGCCGAGTCAGTTTCCAAATAAAAAGCAATATTGTGGCCGAACATGGGGTTATTTGACCGTTCAATTAATCAAAATTGCGCCAACAACCGGTTCAGGGCCAACTCATCAGAGACTGCTGACCAGAGCCAAATTGGGGCTCGATCTCCCTATTCATACTTTCTTTTTGACAAATACTTATATCATGACTCAGGGGTGTTCCCTCAAGCAAAAAACGACCTTCGTCAATATGGGAGAAGTCAGAACCAGTGCGTTTCGCGGCATTAACAGTACAGCCGGCATGAGAAGTTTCGAATTAAATCTGGATTGCGATGCGAATGTTAAAGTTGGCGTGACGCTGGATGGACGACCTGCAAAAAGCAATGCCAATAATATCTGGGCATTGGATTATAATAGTGACAACGTCACGGCAACCGGAATTGGTTTGCAGATCTTGTACCAAAATCAACCGTTATCAATGGGTTCTCCGCTGATGATTCACTCCGGCCAAACAATAGGCAATTTTGCTATTCCACTGCACGCTCGTTATATCCAAACAGAAGGACGGGTGACACCAGGCAAGGCAGATGCAACGGCAACCATTACGTTGACCTATCAATAAACGCAAATCTCCAAGACGATCCGCAAACACAGCCCAAAGAACGATAACGGTGAGGCGATTACTTATCGTACAAGTGGCTGTTTTAGCAGCCACTTGTTTTTAATCCGAGACAGCATATTTATTCCCTCCATCTAGCCAGTTTTCCTTAATAATCACACGACTACAATTCATGCACCCTAACATCCTTGTTTACGATGTTCCTGCCAGCAACAAAGTATCGACATCAAGGTGTAATTTAGTTAATTTACCTACAATAACTCATTGTTATATCTATTTTCAGACAAAAATTCTTATCTTGAGATGCGTTTAAAGTTCATTTTTCATCCAGACACCAGGTTAATCAAAGTCAGTAATTCTTTTATTTTCAGATAGAAGTATCAGGTTGGATCTTAACTATTACAAAGGAGAAATGAGTATGTCACACAGCCAAAATCGCTCCTCAGAAATTTCCTTAGCCGTTGATAACGACGATTCTCTTCTTCCTCATGCACACCCGTTGAGTTCTCCTCAGCAAGTCATCTGGCTCGATCAGGTTATCCACCCCGGTTCTCCCAATTACAATATCGGTCTTTTTACCTGCATCGAAGGAGAATTGGATGAAGCCTTGTTCGCTCGTGCTTTTGAAGCCGTTGTTTATCGTCATGACACACTGCGTTTACAGCTCATCAACACCCACACCTTACCGCTGCAAGAGGTGACTGATACGCTCCCCGTGTTCATGGACATACACGATTTCTCTCCGCATATCGACGCAGAAGCCCAAACCAAACAACATATCAATACCGAATTCATGCGTCCGTTCCATTTGGATGGAGCGCTATGGCGTACCGAATTATTACGGGTGGGCCATACACGTCGGTACTGGCAGTTTTGCTGTCACCATTTGATCATGGATGGTATTAGTTTGTTCATACTCGGTGAAGATGTTGTCGATACCTATAATCGCCTGATAAGGGGAGAAACGCTGAACAGGACTGCCCCCTCCTATCTGAATTTCATTACGGATGACCGAGATTATCTGGCTTCTCAACGCTACTCACACGATTTGCAATTTTGGGTGAAGCGCTATGAAAGCCTACCGCCGCCATTACTCCCAACTGCCAATCCCAACAAAGCCGCAAGCCACGGGCAAGCCAAACCTATTTTTTGGCAAATAGACAAGACGCTTTTTCAACGTATCGAAGACACCGTGGCCCGTCAGGGATTATCCGTCCTGCATTTTATGTATGCCGTTCTGGCTAGCTATTTCAGCCGGACGACGGGGGCGGATGAAATTGTCATCGGCATTCCTGTGCACAACCGCAAAAATGCCCAACAAAAAAACACCATGGGAATGTTTGCATCCGTTATTCCGATTGGCGTGACAATTTCACCAGAAGACACGTTCCTTGATGTTATGCACAAAGCCGCTACCGAATTGCGTCGTTGCTATAAGCACCAACGTTTTCCCATTGCAGAGATCAACCGACAAACACATATTCAGCAGAAAACGGGGCGTGCTCAATTATTTGACATTACACTGTCACTCGAACCGTTTAAAGCCAATCTGCATATGGCAGGAGAAGATACCAACATCCAATTTTTTGATATACACCATGGTGTGCCCTATCCTCTTTCGATCATCATCAAGCAGTACACAACCGGTCTTGGCGATGACCTTCAACCCATCACAATTGAATTCGATTTCTCTACCGATTACCTGAGCACCTCAGAGGTTATGGCTCTCCAATCTCGTTTTACCGTATTGATCGACGCCGCCATCACCGCTCTGGATACGCCGATAGTGAATTTGCCCATCTTGCCCGAAGCTGAACGCCAACAGATATTGGTGGACTTCAATGCCACTCAGGCCAATTTCCCGCAAAATGCATTGATTCATCAATTGTTCGAAGCACAGGTACAACGCAATCCTGACGCTATCGCCGTGGTCTTTGAAGGCCAATCCCTAAGTTATGACGAGCTTAACCGCCGCGCCAATCGTCTGGCCCATCATCTGATTGCGTTGAATGTGCATCCAGACGATCGTGTGTCGAACGCAGTCTGGATATGGTGGTCGGTTTATTGGGTATCCTCAAGGCTGGCGGGGCTTATGTACCGCTCGATCCGGCCTATCCTGCCGAGCGACTGGCATATATGCTTGATGACGCGGCACCAGTGGCTTTGCTCACACAGACGGTACTACTCGACACACTGGCCAGCAGCATCATACCTACGCTGGTGCTCAACAAGCCCGAATCGACTATAGCAACGCAACCAACCCACAATCCGGACGCGCAAGCACTCGGCCTGACGTCACACCATTTGGCCTATGTGATCTACACTTCGGGATCTACTGGACTCCCCAAAGGAGTGATGGTCGAGCATCGCGGCCTGAGTAATCTGCTCTCGACACAGCAAGATGTTCTGGCAATCGAGCCATGCAGCCATATTCTGCAATTTGCCTCAAACAGCTTTGACGCCTGTATCTGGGAATGCTGCATGGCACTTCTGGGAGGTGCCTGTCTCCATCTTGTCCAGCGCACGCATCTCCTGCCCGGCGCAGCACTATTGGATACTTTGGAATCCCATGCCATTACCCATGTGTTGTTGTCGCCAACAGCGTTGGCTGCACTGGATTCCGTTCCTGTGACACTACAGACCCTGATCGTAGGCGGAGAAGCCTGCCCATCCTCACTGATCAAACGCTGGGCTACCGGTCGACGCATGCTTAATGCTTATGGGCCGACTGAAAGTACGATCTGTTCAACTATTTATCTGTGCGATAACCAAAAAGAAGGGACTCCGCCTATCGGCAGTCCAATCGCCAATACTCGTATCTATATCCTTGATCCGCATGGACAGCCCGTCCCCCTTGGTGTGGCGGGGGAAATCCATATCGCCGGTGTTGGCATTGCCCGCGGCTACCTGAACCGTCCTGAATTGACGGCGGAACGCTTCCTGCCCGACCCGTTTTCCGGCATGCCGGCAGCACGCATGTACAAAACCGGTGATCGGGGGCGCTGGCTGGCTGACGGCAATATCGAATACCTCGGCCGCAACGATTTTCAGGTCAAGCTGCGCGGCTTCCGTATCGAACTGGGAGAAATTGAGTCTCAACTGGTACAATGCCACGGCGTGCGCGAAGCAGTTGTCCTTGCCCGAGAAGACATTTCTGATGAAAAAACACCGGGTGAAAAACGGCTTGTTGCTTATCTGCTCGCCGAACCGAATGTGGAACTGGTGCCAGCGGAACTGCGCCAGCAGCTCGCACGGCACCTTACCGAGTATATGCTGCCCAGCGCTTTTGTAACACTCGACACCTTCCCGCTAACGCCCAATGGCAAGCTCGACCGTCAGGCTCTACCTGCTCCGGATCAGATGGCGGTCGTAGCACGCAGCTACGAAGCACCTGCCGATGAAATGGAAACGGCATTGGCTGAGATTTGGCAAGCGTTATTAGGGCTGGAAAAGGTGGGACGTTATGACCATTTCTTTGAGCTCGGTGGTCATTCGCTAATGGCGGTGAACCTGATCGAACGACTACGTCGTCGGGGCTGGGTTCTTGACATCAGTACCGTCTTCTCCACACCGACGCTGGCCGAAATGGCGCAAGCAATGCTGCTTGCTCAAGACAGTGCTGCCGCTTTCACCGTGCCACCCAATCTCATCCCTGACGGCTGTACCACCATTACGCCTGATATGCTGTCCCTGATATCCTTGTCCCAGCGCGAGATTGATACTATTGCCGCCACCATCCCCGGTGGCGCCGCTAATATTCAGGATATCTACCCACTCGCGCCATTACAGGAAGGCATTCTGTTTCATCACCTGTTGCAACCGCAAGGTGATACTTATCTGTTACGCAGCCTGCTCGCTTTCGACACCCATCAGCGCCTCGCTGCCTTCCTGACAGCCTTACAACAGGTCATTAACCGCCACGATATTCTGCGCACCGCCGCCTGCTGGCAGGGATTAGCACAGCCAGTGCAAGTCGTCTGGCGTCAGGCCCCTCTGCGCACCGATACGTTTGTGCCGACCAGTGACAAGGACGTCCAATCTCAATTGCTGGCACACACCGATCCACACCAGCGGCGTCTCGATTTGCGTCAGGCTCCGCTTTTCTCCATCGATATCGCCCATGATCCGATCCAGAACGAGTGGTTGCTGGTTCTGTGCTTCCACCATCTGGTCAGTGACCATATCACCTTGGAACTTATCATCGCTGAAATCAGCGAACTGTTGCAAAATCGTGCCGAAAACTTACCCGCAGCACAGCCTTACCGCAACTTTGTCGCCCAGTCCCTGAGCGTACCGGCTTCAGAGCACGAAACCTACTTCCGTGAGGTGCTCGCCGGTGTAGATGCGCCAACCACGCCCTTCGGAATACTGGATGTCCACAGCGGGGATAGACAGGTGACGGAAGCCACGCATCTACTTGACGCGGTACTGGCCAGGGCCATCCGCACGCAGGCGCGCCGTCAAGGTATCAGTCCCGGTGTGCTGTTCCATGTCGCATGGGCGCAGGTGTTGGCTAAAACCAGCGGGCGGGATGATGTGGTTTTCGGCACAGTCTTACTGGGGCGTATGCAAGGGAGTGCCGGCATCGATCGGAGCCTTGGCCTGTTTATCAATACCCTGCCCGTGAGGGTCCGGCTGGCAGGGAACAGCGTACAAACGACCGTGCAAACGGTCTACCGCAATTTGACAAGGCTGCTGGAACACGAGCAGGCACCACTTACGCTGGCGCAGCGCTGTAGTGGTGTGGCACCGTCCCTGCCGCTCTTCAGCGCACTGCTTAACTATCGTCATAGCCAACCAGAGACAACCTTTGCCGCGTGGGAAGGTAAAGGTATACGTCTGTTGGCAGAACAGGAGAGAACCAACTATCCCCTCACCTTGTCCGTGGATGATTTGGGTGAAGGCTTCCGGTTGGTTGCCCAGACCGTACCGGGTATCGATCCGGCTCGTCTGGCCGCCTATATGACCACCGCTCTTACAGGTCTGGTTGAGGCGTTGGAAACCGAACCTCAACGACCGATCGTGAACCTCTCTATTCTGCCCGCCACCGAGCACCAGCAACTGCTGGTCGATTTCAACGCCACTCAAGTCGACTTCCCGCAGTATGCGTTGATTCATCAACTGTTCGAAGCGCAAGTACTGCGCACACCAGACGCCACCGCCGTGGTCTTTGAAGACCAATCGCTGAGTTATAACGAGCTAAACCACCGTGCCAATCGTCTGGCGCATCATCTAATTGCGTTGGGGATACGCCCTGATGATCGGGTGGCACTTTATGTCGAACGCAGTCTGGCTATGGTAGTCGGTTTATTAGGCGTTCTGAAAGCTGGCGGGGCTTATGTACCTCTCGACCCGGCTTATCCCGACGAGCGGCTGGCATATATGCTTGAAGACGCGACACCAAAGGTGGTACTGACCCAGAAGATGCTCGCTGATCGGCTGGCCAGCACGGTGCCTACGGTTATGCCCATGATAATACTCGACAACCCAGAACCATTGATTGAGGCTATGCCAACCGATAATCCAGATGCGCGGTCACTGGGCCTGACGTCACGCCATCTGGCATACGTGATCTACACCTCAGGCTCTACCGGTCTGCCCAAGGGAGTGGCGATCGAACACCGCAATACGGTGAATTTCCTCACCTGGGTACAACAAGCTTTCCGCCCTGAAGAGCTAGCCCATACCCTTTTCGCTACCTCGCTCAATTTTGACTTAGCCGTGTACGAATGTTTTGCGCCTTTCATCTCCGGTGGCACGGTTCATCTTGTTTCTGATGCGCTTTCGCTGGTCACCAAAAAACCATCGGTCAGCCTAATCAATACGGTGCCATCGGCCATCACGCATTTGATCGACACTAACGCGATCCCTGCGGCTACCCGAACAGTCAATTTGGCTGGTGAATCGCTGAAACCGCACGTTGTCGAACAATTGTTTGCTTGTTCTTCTGTACAGGAGGTGTGCAATTTATACGGCCCTTCGGAGACGACAACCTATTCAACCTGGGTACGCATGAACCGGATGACTGGCTTTGTCGCTCATATTGGTCGCCCAATCGCCAATACCCAAATTTATATCCTCGACGCCGACAGTCAACCTGTCCCGCTCGGTGTTACAGGGGAGATCCATATCGCGGGTGCCGGTGTTGCCCGCGGCTATCTAAACCGCCCCGAACTGACGGCGGAACGTTTCCTGCCCAATCCCTTCGCAACAATAGCCGGAGCGCGCATGTACAAGACCGGCGATCTGGGCTGCTGGCTGCCCGACGGCAATATTGAATACCTCGGCCGCAACGATTTTCAGGTCAAGCTGCGCGGCTTCCGAATTGAACTCGGAGAAATCGAAGTCAGATTGGTGCAATGCCACGGTGTGAGCGAGGCGGTTGTGATTGCCCGAGAAGACATTTCCGATGAAATTCCTGATGAAAATAGTGCAGGTCAGAAGCGTCTGGTCGCCTATCTGCTGCCTCAGGCGGGTGTTGAATTGGAACCAATGGCACTGCGCCAGCAGCTCGCGCAGCACCTTGCCGAGTATATGCTGCCCAGCGCCTTTGTGACGCTCGATGCCTTCCCGCTGACGCCTAATGGCAAACTCGACCGACAGGCGCTCCCTGCCCCTGATTCGTCTGCGATGGTGACGCGTGGCTATGAAGCGCCTGTTAGTGAAATGGAAATGGCACTGGCCGAGATTTGGCAAGTGTTATTAGGGCTGGAAAGGGTGAGCCGTTACGACCATTTCTTTGAGCTCGGCGGTCATTCCCTGCTCGCGATCCAACTTGCTGCACGAGTACGCCAGAGGCTGGCGTTGGAACTGCCCTTACCGCAACTCTTTGCCTACCCTGTCCTCGCTGATTTGGCTACCGTACTCATCGACGCATCAGTGGCCGCGCAAACCGTCATTCTGACCGCCGACCGCCGTCAGTCACTGCCGCTCTCTTTCGCCCAGCAACGCCTGTGGTTCCTCGCCCAACTCAATCCTAAGGCCAGTCTGGCCTACCATATTCCTACGGTTCTTCGCCTGCACGGGCAGTTAGACCACACCGCATTTACAGCCGCACTCGACAACCTTGTTGCCCGACAAGAAAGCCTGCGCACACGTTTTGTCCTGGTTGATGAACAGCCTTACCAGCAAATTGACGACGCGGATATCGGTTTTACCCTGATCTGTCAGGATCTGCGCGGATTAGACGCGGCTTCCCGCCTAACCCGTATTGACGAATTGATGGAACTCGAAACACAAACCCTGTTTAATTTTGCCAACGAACCGCTGGTTCGAGGTCAATTGCTGCAATTGGCGGGCGAAGAACATGTGTTGATCCTCACCCAGCATCATCTCATCACCGACGGCTGGTCAGTGGGGGTATTGATCCACGAACTGAGAGCACTCTACTGTGCCGCGCTTGGGGAGCATGGTGATCCTTTACCGCCCCTGTCTATTCAGTATGCCGACTATGCCGTCTGGCAACGCGAATGGTTGCAGGGTGATATTCTCACTGCACAACGGAATTTCTGGCGAGTGCAACTTCAGGGCGCACCGTCGCTGCTGGCGCTGCCCACCGACCGACCACGCCCACCAGAGCAGCGTTACGCCGGCAGCCATGTGCCTGTCCATCTGGATGCTGACTTATTGACTGCCCTCAAGGCGCTCGGACAGCGTCAGGGCACAACGTTATTTATGACCCTGCTTACGGCTTGGGGGATCGTGCTTACCCGTTTGAGTGGTCAGGACGATATCGTCATCGGCACCCCCGTCGCCAATCGTCCACGGAGTGAACTTGAGGGGCTGATAGGTTTTTTCGTCAATACCCTACCTTTGCGTATCGAATTGGGGCAGTGCAACGCAGTGGCGGAACTGCTCGCCCACGTCCGCGAGCGAGCGCTGGCGGCCTATACTCATCAAGACCTGCCTTTTGAACAAATAGTGGAAACCCTGCAACCTGAGCGTAGCCTGAGCTACAGCCCGATCTTTCAGGTCATGCTGGCGCTGAACAATACCCCCACCCAATCCTTTGAATTACCCGGTTTATCCGTTTCGTTGGTTGAACAGACACATCGCAGCGCGCACTTTGACCTGACATTGTCACTCATTGAAACCGTGGATGACCTCAATGGTTATCTGGAATATGCCTCGGATCTGTTCGACCGTGCGACGGTTGAGCGCATGGTGGGTTATTTCACTCAAGTACTGACGGCCATGGCGGCCGATGAAACGCAAGCCATTACCCGTCTGCCGATGCTGTCCGTTGCCGAACGTCAGCAGTTGCTGGTTGATTTCAACGCCACTCAAGTCGACTTCCCGCAACATAGGCTGATTCATCAACTGTTCGAAGCTCAGGTGCAACGCACACCGAACGCCGCTGCCGTAATCTTTGAGAAACACTCGCTGAGTTATAGTGAACTCAACCGCCGCGCCAATCAATTGGCACACAGCCTGATAGCCTTTGGCGTGCGCCCTGATGATCGTGTGGCGATTTGTGTTGAACGGGGCTTGGATATGATCATCGGCCTGTTCGGGATCTTAAAAGCCGGTGCTGGTTATATCCCACTCGATCCAGAATATCCCACTGAACGGCTGGTCTATCAGTTGTCGGACAGCAAACCTGTCATATTGCTGACTCAGAAGCATTTACAAACACGCTTCTCAATACAAGACCTGTCCATCTGGCTGCTGGATGATGAAATTCATCAAAATAACGTGGCGAAACAGCCAGCGCATAACCCTGACAGCGAACAAATGGGGCTTCAGCCGCACCATTTGGCCTATATCATCTACACTTCCGGTTCAACCGGACATCCAAAAGGCGTCATGCTGGAACACCGCAATGTCGTGAGCCTTATCCATGCCCAGCGTCAGATCAGTGAGCCTCACTTGGGCGATCGTATTTTGCAATTTGTGACTATGGCGTTTGATATTTCGGTGTCGGATATTTTCCCCACCCTTGCATCGGGTGCCACACTGATTCTGCGCCCACCCCATATCAAAATACCGGATATCACCTTTGTCAATTTCTTGCGTGAGCAGAAAATGACTATCATCAATATACCAACCGCCTTCTGGCACCACTGGGTACAAGAGATGATGGCAGGACGCGGTGGTTTCAGCCCCTATCTGCACACCGTCATTGTTGGCGGCGATAAAGTGGAACACCGCTATTTAATGGACTGGCTGTCGTGCCCAGAGACGCAATCCTGCCGTTGGTTCAACGCCTATGGCCCCACAGAGATAACCGTCACTGCCACGGCACTGATGATAGATGACAAACATACTCCGCCTATTACCGACAACGTTCCAATTGGGCGCCCGCTGTCCAATACCCGCATCTATATTTTGGATGCGCTCGATCAGCCGGTTCCTGTCGGCGTGAGCGGCGAAATCCATATCGGTGGTATGGGCGTCGCCCGTGGTTATTCGAACCAACCGGAACTAACAGCAGAGAAATTTGTTGTCGATCCCTTCAGCGACCACCCCAACGCCCGCATGTATAAAACCGGCGACTTGGGTCGCTGGCGGACTGACGGCAATATCGAATATCTCGGTCGCAATGATTTCCAGGTTAAAATACGCGGTTTTCGTATCGAGCTGGGGGAAATCGAAACCAGATTAGTACAATGCCACGGAGTGCGTGAGGCTATTGTGCTTCATCGCGAAGTTTCTACCGGTAAAGAAATGCCGGGCGACAAGCGCCTCGTTGCCTATCTGCTCGCCGAACCAAATACGGAACTGGTGCCAGCGGAACTGCGCCAGCAGCTCACGCAGCACCTTGCCGAATATATGCTGCCCAGCGCCTTTGTAACACTCGATGCCTTCCCGCTGGCACCTAATGGCAAGCTTGATCGTCAGGCACTGCCGATGCCGGATCAGGCCGCGGTCGTGACCCGCACTTATGAAGCTCCCGTCGGCGACATGGAAATAGCACTGGCCGAGATCTGGCAAGCGTTATTAGGGTTGGAAAAGGTGAGCCGTTATGACCACTTTTTTGAACTCGGTGGTCACTCACTAATGGTAGTCAGTCTGATCGAACGGCTGCGCAGCCAGGGTTGGATCATTGACATCCGCACCGTGTTCGCTACACCCGTACTTACCGAGATAGCGAAAGTGATGCAGATAGCCGAAGGTAACACGGCCACGTTCACTACACCGCCCAATCTCATTCCTGATGGTTGTACCGCCATCACCCCGGACATGTTGCCTCTGGTGTCCCTGACGCAATGCGAGATTGATGCCATCGCCGCTACCCTTCCCGGTGGTGCGGCTAATATCCAGGATATCTACCCGCTCGCCCCGTTACAGGAAGGCATGCTGTTCCACCACCTGCTGCAAACACAAGGGGATATTTATCTGTTACATATCTTGCTTACTTTCGACACCCGCGAGCGCCTTGATGCCTTTCTGACGGCTCTTCAACAAGTCATTGATTACCACGATATTCTACGCACCGCCTTCTGCTGGCAGAAATTACCCCAGCCAGTGCAAGTTGTCTGGCGTCAGGCGCCCCTACGCATCGACACCTTTGTGCCGGACAGCGACAAGGACATTCCTTCTCAGTTGCTGGCGCACACTGACCCGTATCGGCACCGTCTTGATATCAGTCAGGCTCCGCTTTTCTCCACTGATATCGTTCATGATCCGCGCCAAGGTAAGTGGTTGCTGGCTCTATGCTGCCACCATATCCTCAACGACCATATGTCATTGGATCTCATCATTGATGAAATCAATGAACTTCTGCACCATCGTAGTACCGGATACTTACTCCCAGCACGGCCTTACCGTCACTTTATCGCTCAGTCCCTGCGTGTACCGATGCCAGACCATGAGGTGTTTTTCCGTGAGATGCTCGCCGACGTGGATGCACCGACCGCGCCTTTCGGGATACTGGATGTCTACAGTGGGGATAGACTAGTGACTGAGGTTACAAAACCACTTAATGCAGCACTGGCCAGAGCTACCCGCACGCAGGCGCGCCGCCAGGGAGTCAGTCCCGGTGTGCTGTTCCATGTCGCGTGGGCGCAGGTGCTGGCAAAAGTAAGCGGGCGGGATGATGTGGTCTTCGGGACAGTCTTGCTGGGACGCATGCAGGGAAGTGCCGACATCGAGCGGATTCTAGGTCTGTTTATCAATACGCTGCCCGTGCGGATCCAACTTGCAGGGAACAGTGTACAGGAGACCGTGAAAGCGGCTTATCGCAGTTTGACGCGACTGCTGGAACACGAGCAGGCACCACTGGCGCTAGCGCAGCGCTGTAGCGGTGTAGCGCCGCCCCTGCCGCTCTTCAGTTCACTCCTTAACTATCGCCATAGCCAATCGGATGTAACCCGCACCCTATGGGAGGGCATACACCTGACAACTGCACAGGAGAGGACTAACTATCCCCTCTACTTGGCTGTGGATGATTTGGGTAAAGGCTTTCTGTTGGCGGCTCAGGCCGTACCGGGTATTGATCCGGCGTGTCTGATCACCTATATGACCACCGCCTTGGCGGGTCTGGTTGAGGCGTTGGAAACCGAACCTCAACGGCCGATCGTGAACCTCTTCATTCTGCCTGCCACCGAACATCGGCAATTGCAAGATACCTTGATTCAGCACTTCACCCAATCCCACGGAGTGCGTGAAGAAACTGTCGTGACTCGCGGCTATGAAGCCCCCATCGGTGACATGGAAACGGCACTGGCCCAAATCTGGCAGAAGCTGCTGAAACTGGAAAAAATCGGCCGGCATGACAATTTCTTTGAGTTGGGCGGCCATTCGCTGACAGCGATACAATTGCTGGCTCGTATGTATGAGCAAAATATGGAGATTCCGTTAGCGGCGTTGTTCACTCACCCCACTCTGTGTGAACTGGCTTTAGCCGTGGGTGAGCAGGCTTCCCCAACCTGAGTGGAAAACACACGTCGCGCAGTATCGGCCAATGTCAATACGGGGCTGTATGAGTCACCAACAGCCCCTAAATACTACATAGCGATATTTTCCATTACCTGCAAAATACGCTTATCCGAAATTGGGTACGCTGTCCCCAGTTGTTGGGCAAACAGGCTGATTCGCAGTTCTTCTATCATCCAGCGGAGCTCTTTCACTTCAGGTAATTGTTTCTGCTGAATAGAGAGTTTCGCTAGCCACTGCTGCCATTGCCGTTGGATATTTTCAATCCGGCTCATGTGTGCCCTATCCCTGTTTGGATCAATCGCTAATTTTTCCAACCGACGTTCAATGCCATTCAAGTAACGCAAAACATCCGCAAGACGTTTCCAGCCGTGAGAGGTAACAAAGCCATTAAAAACTAAACCGGAAATTTGTTCTTTAATATCCGACAAGGCAAGCGCGAGTGCGATATCCACCCTTCCCTTCAAACGTTTATTAATAGAAAAAACCGTCGTCAAGATCTGCTCGACCTGTTTGGCTATATTGACCACTGCCTCATTCAAATCAGCCCGAACGTTATTCTGCAAACTTGCAAATGCTTCTTCATTCCATGCTGGCCCACCATTCTCTGCGATTAATCTATCCACACCGCAGGAAATGCAGTCATCAATCAGATCCAGCACTTTTCCATAGGGATTAAAATACAGCCCAAGTTTAGATTTGTTAGGTAATTTCTCATGCAGGTATTTAATCGGTGACGGAATATTCATGAGCAGCAATCGACGAGTGCCTTCCCACATCGCATTTTGCTGTTCGGATTCAGTTTCGAACAATTTGATACCGATACTGTCTTTTTCATCCACCAATGCCGGAAATGCCTTAACAGAATAACCGCCGCGTTTCTGCTCGTAACATTCAGGCAACTCGCCAAAGCTCCAGATATGCAGTCCGCTTTGTTCAATGCCATCATCCGCTACCGCCGAAAGTGTTTCCTGTACTTTACCTTTCAATTGCAGTCTCAATGCAGACAGATCCTTACCTTCCGCCAGCGGTTTGTTTTTCTCACCAATGATACGAAATGTGATTTTCAGATGATCAGGAACCTGATCCAATTGCCAATCATCACGTGACACTGTCACACCCGTCATACGGCGGAGTTCTTTCTCAAAACTATCCAGTAAGGTAGCCTGCGGCTGTGTTACCCGCTCCAGAAATGCCTGTGCATAGTTAGGTGCAGGCACAAAATTCCGGCGTACAGGTTTTGGCAGGGATTTAATCAATGCAACGACCAGATCATGACGAATTCCCGGAATTTGCCAGTCAAAACCTTCATCTTTAACTTGATTCAGGATTGGCAGCGGAATATGCACAGTGACACCATCCGCATCCGTTCCCGGCTCAAACTGGTAACTCAAGCGGAATTTCAAATTGTCTTGATGCCAATAGTTGGGATAATCCAAAGCACTAACTTTATCTGCATCACCTTTAATTAACATGCTCTTTTCAAAGTTGAGCAGTTCAGGTTGATCTTTACTGGCGACTTGCCACCAGCGATCAAAATGTCGGGAAGACATGACTTCTTGACCGATTCGCTGATCGTAGAAACTGAACAAGGTTTCATCATCCACCAGAATATCCCGACGGCGGGATTTATGTTCCAGCTCTTCAACTTCTTCGCGTAACTTGAGATTGGCACGGAAAAATGAGTGCCGGGTCTGCCAATCCCCTTCCACCAACGCATGACGGATGAACAACTCCCGGCATAACATCGGATCAATCTGGCTGTAATTCACCAAACGCCCCGCCACAATCGGCAAGCCATACAACGTCACTTTTTCCGTTGCCATCACCGCACCTTGAGATTTTTGCCAATGCGGTTCGCTGTAATGGTGCTTGATTAAATGTGCCGCCAATGGCTCGACCCATTCAGGTTCGATGCGTGCAGCAATACGCCCCCATAATCGGCTGGTTTCTACCAATTCAGCCACCATTCCCCATTTAGGTGGTTTTTTAAATAACCCTGATCCCGGAAATACAGAAAAACGAGCATTACGTGCGCCAGTATATTCCTGTTTATCGGTATCCTTCTGACCGACATGAGATAACAGACCCGTTAGCAACGCAATATGGATACTGCGGTAATCCGCTTCTTGACTGTTTATCGGCAGGCCAATTTCTTTAACAACCTGCCGAAGCTGAGTATAGACATCCTGCCACTCCCTCACTCTGAGGTAATTCAGATAGTCCTGGCGGCAAAGTTTGCGGAATTGCGAACTGGAAAGCGCTTTCTGCTGTTCAACCAGAAAATCCCACAATTTCAGGAATGCGATGAAATCAGAATCTTTATCTGCGAAACGACGGTGTTTTTCATCAGAAGCCTGCTGTTTTTCCAGCGGCCTTTCCCGTGGATCTTGAATCGATAACGCAGAAGTAATGACCATGACTTCACGGACACAACCATGCGCTCTAGCTTCCAACACCATACGCGCCAATCTTGGGTCGATAGGCAGTTGTGCAAGTTGCTGCCCCATTGGCGTCAGCCGGTAAGTTCCGCCTGACAGGGATTCCGGATCAATGGCCCCAAGTTCTTCCAGCAAACGGACACCATCTTGAACATTACGTTTATCCGGCGCTTCAACAAACGGGAATGCGCTCACATCGCCCAAGCCAATGGAGGTCATCTGCAAAATGACAGAAGCCAAATTAGTACGCAGAATCTCAGGATCGGTAAATTCCGGGCGAGATAAATAATCGTCTTCCGAGTAGAGCCGGATACAGATCCCATCTGAAACACGACCACAGCGGCCTTTGCGCTGATTGGCAGATGCCTGCGAAATCGGCTCTATCGGCAGACGCTGGACCTTGGTTCGATAACTGTATCGGCTGATACGTGCAAAACCGGTATCAATGACATATTTGATACCAGGCACGGTCAGCGATGTTTCTGCAACGTTAGTTGCCAATATAATTCTGCGCCCGACATGCGGCTGGAATATCCGGTTCTGTTCGCTGTTGGATAAACGGGCAAATAGGGGCAGGATTTCAGTATGCGGAAAGTTCTGTTTATCCAGTGCATCTGCCGTATCACGGATTTCCCGCTCCCCGCTCATGAAAACCAGAATGTCGCCTGAACTTTCATGCCCCAATTCATCTACAGCATCAATGATCGCTTCAAGTTGATCCCGATCACTGTCACTCTCATCGCCTGCCACCGGACGATACCGAACTTCCACTGGATAAGTACGGCCAGAGACTTCAATAATTGGTGCATTGTTGAAATGGCGGGAAAAACGCTCAGGATCAATAGTCGCGGAGGTAATGATAATTTTTAGATCAGGGCGTTTAAGCAGCAACTGGCGCAAATAGCCAAGGATAAAATCAATGTTCAGGCTGCGTTCATGAGCTTCATCAATAATCAGCGTGTCATATTGCAGCAGCAGGCGATCTTGCTGCAATTCTGCCAGCAGAATACCGTCCGTCATTAACTTGACCAGCGTATTCTCGCTGACATGATCATTAAAACGTACTTTATAACCGACGGCTGAGCCAAGCGGAGTTTCCAGTTCATCCGCAATACGGCTGGCAACCGAGCGCGCCGCCAGGCGACGGGGCTGCGTATGACCAATTAGCCCTTTAACCCCTCTTCCCAACTCAAGGCAGATTTTGGGGATCTGGGTTGTTTTACCTGAACCCGTTTCTCCCGCAATAATGACGACTTGATTATCTCGAATCGCTTTATAGATATCGTCTTTTTTCTGGCTAACTGGTAGGTTTTCAGGATATTTAATCAGGGGACATGAAACGCGACGATTGATAACTTTCTGTTTTGCAATGGCGATATCTTCAGAAATAGATTTTGCCACGGCCTGCAAAGAGGCCTGATTTTTGATTTTTGCTGCTCCATGCAGACGTTTTTTCAGCCGGAATTGATCGCGCAGCGGCGTGTGCTCAAGTTCAGCGAATAATTCAGCAAATGATGCTGTCAAAGGTGATTCCACGGTGATAAATCCTTGTGATGTTCTTAATTAAGTAGCGCTGTCTTTATTCTCAACATCGCTTTTATTGTCAACACAATATCTTCTTATTGAAACACTGAATCTGAGAACCTATTTCAGTAAACTAATAGGATAGATTCTTATTGATTTCTTATTAACTGAAATATTAGAAGTGTAACATATCTTGAGCACCTCAATGAACTTGATCTAAACCGCAAATCCGTTATTCAATAAATTTGAATGCCAATCTCGAAATATTGAGCTATTGCTTGAACGATATACGACATAAGATAGCTGACAAATCGACACAATTAGCAACACATTAGTTATCCTGTGTTAATAAAGGAATTGAAATATGAATAAAGTACTGGTTCTGAAATCGAGCATTCTGGCGCAGCATTCCCAAAGCAATAAAATGGCTGATTACTTTGTCGAAAAATGGCTGGCCAACCACGTAGATGATAGCATTACTGTACGCGATTTAGCTGAAAATCCAGTACCGGTGCTTGATGGAGAATTAGTGGGAGCTTTGCGCCCAAGTGATGCAGAGATGACAGTGCGCCAAAAAGCCACATTAGCTTTGTCGGATGAACTGATTGCAGAGTTGAAAGTTCACGATGTGATCGTGCTTACTGCCCCAATGTATAACTTCACTATTCCAACCCAATTGAAAGCCTATTTTGACCTGATTGCCCGTGCCGGCGCTACCTTCCGCTATACCGAAACCGGGCCAGAAGGTTTGCTGAAAAACAAACGTGCCATTGTGCTAACTAGCCGTGGCGGCATTCATAAAGATAACCCAACGGATTTGATAACACCGTACCTGCGTACTTTTTTGGGATTCATCGGTATTGACGATGTTGAATTCGTCTTTGCAGAGGGTTTTGGATTGGGTGCGGAATCGGCAGAACTGGCTCATCAGTCTGCCCAGAGTGCTATCAATGATATGATGGCAAAAATTTCAGCTTAATTAATAGCTCAGAATTATTACCTCAAAACTATACCGAGTATTTATCGCATCCTCTTTGCGCGCCAAATGGCGCGCTTTTTTCATTTTACTTCTTCACCCAATTGCCATTAATACCAAGCACATATTCACCTGCCCCGGCACGGTTCACCAATTTTTCACCCGCCATTTTAGCAACCTGATTCGTTGTCATATTATTTTGAGCGGCAATTGCAGCATATTTCTTTTCCCGCTCTTCGTTGACCTTTTGGATCACGGACTGAGCATCCCTGGTCTTCTTCACGGGTGCCAAATAGCCACTGAACGTTTCTCCTACCAGCCCTTGCTGTTTTGCTTCACTCAACGTCATGCCTACAGCAAAAGAACTGAATAGCAGACTCGCCAGAAATATTACTCCTGCTTTTTTCATATTCTGGCCCTTAAAATAAGTTGGAGTTGTTTTTGAGCATATCTTCAATTTGCCTATCAACTTTAATATGAATTTCATGCTCAATCTTCACATTCATCTCAATCTTGATCGGTTTATCTGGCGTCGCTACCTCCAGCCTGATACACCCCGTCAAAACCATGCTGGTTAACATCAGGCTAGCCATGCCCACCGACAACCTGAAACCAGTTTTTATTATCATTTGTCACTCCCATTCATTACAGATATATTTTTCTGCAACCACTCTTCCAGATTACTGCCAAAGCGCAGACTACGCCATAACTGAAAAATGTTCTCCTCATGGCGATAGTTAAGCCTGACTTCTCGTTTTTTATCCACCCTAGGATTGACACCGCTGATTTCTGAATTCAGTATCAAAATGCCCAAATTATCCAGCGTAACATGTGCCTTTGAATGGCTGATCTCCAAATAACTCAGCCAATCCATTGTCATACCTGCCGTCAGGTCATTTTTCCCTATAGAGCCAACCGTATCTTTATCTAGCCTCAATGTCAGAGATCCATCATTGGATACCCAGCCCTGCTGAATAATCCAATTTTTATCATTCGATAATAGCGGCAATTCCCCGCTGACTCTGCCCGACATGGCTATTTGCTTAACTTTCAGAACACCAAACAATTTGCTCAGATTTAATTTATCAAATCGCAGTACCGCAGCCTGTCTTTGGGGTAATTGAAGTTTATCCAGCCCAAGTTTGCCATCCAGCATGTCCACATTCACATTGGATAACGTCAATGGCTGGGTTTCAGTGGGTGGGTAGAAACCCAGCAAATCGGCTGTCACATTCTGCATACCAAATAATCCCTTAATTTCATTGACCCTGAGTTGGACAGGCGATGTGACCCCCAATTGCCAAGTATGTTCCTGCAAACGCCACGGCAAAACAAAATTCAAGCCGTCAATTTCGCCATCCTTTAGCCAAACACTCGCATTTTTCACTACCCAATGACCACCAGCACGCAATCCCTGCCCCTTCGCAGCCGAAAATGCCGCTTGGGCATAGAGGTTTCCACCACGTACCGCAATCCCCAAATCTACGGGGATCAAGGGCTGAAGTGCCAACAGAGATTGACTCGGCCAGCGAGCTTCTCCTCGCAATCGCGTACCGTCCCAGCGGCCATAAAATGGGATTGGCTCAATACCTTTGGGAGATAATTTCCCATTCAGGATAAAATCCTCCGGTGACTGACCTGTCACTGTCGCCTTAAAGTCGAAAGGAGGTAAAAAACCGCCAGAACGGAAATCTGTTCTTAAGGCGGATAACTGCAAGTCCCCCATGAATGTCGGTTGAGTTGAGGAACGTTCCCACACCAGCGGCTTAATAAGCTGCAAACGCGGTGCTTCCATCTGAACAAGGCCGTATTGGATAACATCAAACCCCGTGTTTAACGCACTCACCGTTATCTGTGAACGCTCCCAGCTTCCTGTGCCTGAAATGTCCCATTTAGCTTGTAGCGGTGGTAAGTATCCATTGCCCCAATAACGCCAATGCCAATTTCCCTGATCGGGTATAAAATCCTCGGCATCCCCATCAAGATGCAGTTTGAATTTTCCCCAATAGTTATCCTGCGCAGTCACGATGGCTTGCAGACGGCCCGTAAAACCATCACGGGTCAGATAAGTCCCCGCCAATGGTAAACGCGCTTCCTTAACCGTCAAGGTTTCGTTTACTTTTCCCCACGCACGAAACAGCGCTCCCGGCTGAAATGTGATTTTAGGTGCCACCAGCGAACCCGTCACCATAGCGGGCAATGACATTGTCATAACCATCTGTCCGCAGTTCATTTGTCCGGTTAACTGAAACGGGATATGGGCATTCGCCATATTGATAAGTGTCGGCTTTATAGAAAGAACGATATTGCCCCTGCCTCGTTCATTTTGGGTGATCAAATTCACTCGCCCACTGACTAACATGCCATCTATACCTTTTCTCCAGTGATCAAAGGTTAGATTCACGCCTCCTGACAACGGCTGCCCCGTATCCATCCATTGCCATTTACCATCAGTTATCAGGAATTGAGATTGATTGAATGACCATGGCAACTCCACCAATATCCGCTTTTGCTTCTCTTCCCTAATAGTGAACGTTCCTCCCTGCCCCTGCCATTTTAATATTACCTGCAAAGGATCAGGGTATTGACTGATGGATAGCCTCCCTGTTATCTGACCTTGACGTGATGAATCAAATTGGAGTTTTCCGGCAAATTCCTGCCACGGCGTGAGTTCAAAGTGATCAACGGCAAGCTTAACCGCAGGAATGGAGGATAATGCATCCTCAACCGACAATGGCGCTGACGGGGTTTCTGTCTCTGGCAACTGCACCAGACACGGGCTATTGCTGTGAACACTAGCAGCATGAATATTCCAGTAGCGCTCTTTGGTTTTTTCTTTGCGTGGGTATCCCACAGACAGCCCGGACACATTGACCCATTCACAACCTTTTGCCTGCAATGCCAAATCATCCAGCCGTAATGTATTCTTTTCCCATTTTGGTTGACTGAGAGAAAGAGTAACGCCCTGTGGCAACCAATGACTGGCAATCAATGGCAGCCAACGCGGAAGTGTGTACCAACCAGTCAACACCAATAACACCAGCAGTGTTATCATCACCGCAAACACTTTGAATATCTTGGTCATTACATCCTTATCTCTTATTTTTTAATCTAAGCACAACATCCTGTTATGATAGTTTCATATCAGGCTCTAAGCTGGTTTATTATACGGGCTATTATCATGAATAGCTTATTAGTCGGTTTGTTCGAATATAGCGAGAGATAACGCTTAGAACCTATCTCAGTAAACGTCATTATTGCCAGCAGTTAAAACGCAGCAAAGTGAATTCAACAAATGGTTCGAATGAACGATGAAATTAAAAATTCCACAGTCAATATATGACGGAGACGAGACGATGAAATTGGTTGTTTATAGTACAAAACAATATGACCGTAAACATTTAGAAATGCTCAACCAAAGACTTGGGCTTGATTACCATATCGAATTCTTCGATTTTTCCTTAAGCCCACAAACGGCCAAAAATGCCATTGGTGCAGATGCCATCTGTATTTTCGTCAATGATGACGGTGGACGTGAAGTGCTGGAAGAATTGGCAGCAATGAACATCAAAATTTTGGCGTTGCGTTGCGCGGGATTCAATAATGTCGATCTGGATGCGGCCAAAGAGCTAGGCATTCAAGTCGTCCGCGTCCCAGCTTATTCACCTGAATCTGTTGCTGAACACGCGGTTGGATTGATGCTGTGTTTGAATCGGCGTATTCACCGAGCCTACCAGCGTACCCGCGATGCCAATTTCTCTCTGGAAGGGCTGACTGGCTTCAACATGTATAAACGCACAGCCGGTATTATCGGTACGGGGAAAATCGGTCTGGCTATACTGAGAATTTTGAAAGGTTTTGGTATGCGTTTGCTGGCACATGATCCCTACCCAAATCAGGAAGTGTTAGAGCTTGGTGTGAAATATGTAGATTTAGATACCTTGTACGCCGAATCTGACGTGATTTCTCTTCACTGTCCTATGACGCCAGAAAACCATCACTTACTGGATGAAACAGCATTTAATAAGATGAAAGATGGCGTGATGATCATCAATACCAGCCGAGGGGCGCTAATCGATTCAATTGCCGCTATTAACGCGTTGAAACAGCAGAAAATTGGCGCATTGGGTATGGATGTATATGAAAACGAGCGTGACTTGTTTTTTGAAGATAAATCGAATGATGTTATCCAAGATGATATTTTTCGCCGCTTGTCTTCCTGCCATAATGTGTTGTTCACAGGACATCAGGCATTTTTGACAGAAGAAGCGTTAACCAGTATCAGTGAAACGACTTTACAAAATATCCAGCAATTAACCTCCGGCAAACCTTGCCCGAATCTTGTTGGGTGATTTTTACGCACATCAGGAGATAAAATGAAGAAAGCGATTTCGTTTGCGATCGCGACCCTGCTACTCACAGCATGTCAATCTTCGGGAGTTAGCGCCACGGGGAATGTTACGGTCAGGGATCTGCAACATCGTAATTTTGCTTTAATCAGTGTCAATGGTGCAACTGTTTCAAATAAAGAAGACAGTAAACTTTCTATTGCATTTGGTGAAAAAATGTTTGTTTCAGCAACTATGTGCAATCATTTTATGGGAATGGGTAAATTAAAGCAGCGTGTTCTGACTGTCAGTATTTTAGAAAAATCCCAGATGTTTTGTGTCAATGAACAGCTCCATCAATGGGATCAAGTGATTTATGATGTACTGACTGAGGGAGCCACGGTCAGATTAAAAAGCAAACAGCTTACATTAACTAATGACAAAAACACGCTGGTTTATGTTTTGAGGGATATTACCCAATAATTTAATCATGTAACGTTATTTTTTCTCATTCTGAGCATATTTTCACCAAAACGATTTGTGATTACCCAGTATCATACTGGGTAATCAGCTCAACCCGCATTTCAGCTTGTTGTCCATTTGATAGCCGTTTTCCTCAAATCAATCTCCTGAAATAGAAACGAGGTCACACATTCATGTTGTTCTTATCTTTTATGACAACATCACACCAATCATCAGCATTAAAGCAATCCATAATCCCACAAATTTTATATAAACCAGCCATTCACTGTTCATTTTTTCACCTCTCATTATCAAACAGACTTGCATAGCTGCATGAGATAATCTCTGATGGTTTGACTTCAAATCCTCACCAACAGTACTCCATATATATTTGGTAAGTCATATGAATGCCATTCTATTATTTATTACTATTGATATAATCTTGGCTGGATTGTCGCAGAAATAGAACAATGTTCACTTGAACAATTGGGGTTAATTATTGAACAATAAAACACCTGATTTGATTCAGCCAGCTCCTGTATCGGGATACAATGCTGCACTCCAATTGCTGTAAATACAGACGAATATCGACGGTTCTTTGCTTGAGAAAGGGGTCGCGATTGATTTGATTTTTTCCGCTAATTGAAGGGATTCTAGCGATGAGTTACCTATATAAGTTCCACTGGGAAGACGATGCCATTTTCCATTAGGAAATTGTATCGATTTATTGAACTTATTTGCTGTCATTCTGTTATGCAACTTCTCATAGCCATCAGAACCCGTGCCATAAAGTTCCACACGAACCAAATAACTTGCCATTTATCATTCCTTGTATTGACTGTGGAGCAGACAAGTTATCAGTTTTTCTTGGCTGATAAAAGCGAGAAAAACGAGAGCAAAATCCGGTATTCATAACAATCCGGTGTGTGGTGATGTCCGGCATGCGCATACATAATTGGCCTCAACTTATTGTTTGAGGCCAATTTTTTATGTCTGACTTATCCCGTGAATTACAAGTCATTGCGAAGTTTAACTACCCTGAATCCACAGACACCTTTCGTAAAAATATTCCTATCGAATGGATAACCATTTTGAGAAAATAGAGAGTTATCATCACATAATATTTATTACGACTATAGTGCTAATAATCAAAAAAATATAAAACAAAAATCATTTTATATTAATAATTTAATGCATCAAAAAGCCGTTGTTTCAATAATGCAATATCATCCGTATTATTCTTATTTAATAGAGTAAGATTGGCTATATTACTCTCCAGAGTTTCAATTTTATTTTCTAATTGCTTATTTTTCTCATCCAATAATACATTAGTTTTTGCCAATTCAGTATATAATTGCTGACCATTAACCGCCTCAGTACTATGATTTGAAATATCACCGGCGGCAACATGCACGATCTTACGTTCGTGACCAGATTTTCCTACAGAAATAACATTCGGTTTGTTCGCAATAGAATCTGCGCCCAATGCAACGCTCCCTTTTTCTGTTGCAGAGGAATTTTGACCAATCGCTACGGCCTGAGACGCACTGGCCGTTACCTTTTGCCCCAAAGCGATAGAAGCCAGGCCATTGGATACAGAATCAGCACCAATTGCAATTGGCCAAATAATGTTCGCATCACCCGGTTTACCAGCAAGTTGATTTTGCCCAATAGCAATAGCCGCTTCACTGATAGCTTTAGAATTTCGTGGTGAAGCACCAATTGCGACAGCATGTACTGCCGATGCTTCCGCATGCCCAAGTACAACTGAATCTTTACCAATTTTTTGCTCATTGATATTGATATTTTCAATAGACATATTACACCCCTTAATTTATAAGTTAAATAACCATTCTTTATTTGAAAATAAATAAAATATTCAACAAAATCTGACATTAAATGCCGTTAATTAATTTAATTTATCACAACTAAAAATAATACCGTATATTTATCTATAATATTAAATGAAAATTAAATGTTGTAAATAATTAAAATCATTAGAGAGATAGAATATATTTTACGAGGTTTATTTAATGCATTGTTAATCTTTATGAAATATACATCTTATAAGCCTTATCGTAATTTATTAACTAAGCTGAATTTCCTATATGGCTTTCCCCTGTATTACAAGATAGCTTTCAGATAAAAGGAACAAAATAGCTTTCATATCTCCGGCCTACTTGATGTAATGTCATGATTTCATGACCTTGATGAGATATTCATCGGCTCAGATGGTATACCATATTTATGGGAAATGGATGTCAGATAACAACCTCGACCAACTCAGTATATTGAATGCCAGTCTTAGTAAAAATGCCACCCATGTCCCATACGTCAGTTCTATAATGAAAAATAATTAAATAGCAATTTGTTATGACGTTATTCCGGTTTATTCATAATATGATCTTCCCAATCCACCACATCAGCCTCACGCACAGCAATGTGTCTAACAGAAATACGCTCTGCATGCATAGCTGATTTTGAACCACTGACTAAAGGGTGCCAAGGAAGGAGTTTTTTTCCTTCGCCAATCAAACGATAAGCACAAGTCGTCGGTAGCCATTCAAACGTGACCATATTCTCACGCGTCAATTTGATACAATCAGGCTCATATCTAAAACGATCTTCATAATTCTTGCACTGGCAGGTTTTGATATTCAATTGATTACAGGCAACATTGGTGAAGTAGATTGCATCAGTATCTTCATCCATTAGCTTATGCAGACAGCACTGACCGCAGCCATCACATAATGCTTCCCACTCTTGGTCTGTCATCTGTTCCAGAGTTTTCGCCTGCCAGAAAGGTTGAGACATAAGTTCAGTCATTCCTCATTGTTAAATCACTCTGGTTGTTAAAACGTGCTCATTAAGAGAGACGTTCAGTACATCACCAGATTGTAGTGGCCCTACACCTTCAGGTGTTCCCGTTAAGATAATATCACCGGGACGCAGGGTAAAAAAACGCGACATATAGCTAATCAATGGAATGATAGGCATTCGCATGTCACTCGTATTGCCGTTTTGGCGTGATTCGCCATTCACTGTCAGGGAAAGCTGTGCGTTTTGTGGTTCACTAAAGGCTTTGACAGGAATAAAGCCCGATATGGGGCATGAACCATCAAATGCCTTACTCTTTTCCCACGGTTGCCCAGACTGCTTAAATTTATGCTGCAAATCACGCAATGTCAGATCCAGTGCCACCGCAAAACCTGCGATCGCCTTGCCGACCCGTTCCTCATTGGCATTCTTGAGTGTCGAACCAATCAAGACCGCCAATTCAATTTCATGGTGCACAGCCCCCAATCCCTGCGGGATGGAAACCGGCTGACAGAGATCACAAAGAGCCGTTTCAGGCTTGAGAAATATAATCGGCTCTTCGGTCACTTTAGAGCCCATCTCTTTCATATGCCTCTCGTAATTACTGCCGACACAAACCACTTTATTGGCAGGAAAATCCAGCAGTACGCCCTGCCAGTCTCGATGCTGGTACATAGCATTCTTCCTTATCTGTTTTCAACAGCAGATTCTCAGTGAGTGAGGAAATGGGTTTTCTGACCAATACTCTCTGCCATCATACCCACACTAAGGGCAAAATTGTAAGAACGGTTCCAGTGCATGATAGTACGGAAATTCTGCGTTACCCAAAATGTCCGCTGTTCAGTACCATTCGGTATCACAATCCAGCCTTTGGTATTCACTGGCAGACTGGCAAAATCGGGGGATGAAACACCCAACGCCTGCCATTGGGCAATAGTTTTCCCCTGCTCTAGCTTAATACCTTCCAAGTTTTGATCAAAACCAGCAGGCAGTGAAACCCCATAACCCCACGGTAATCCTTGTTGCCAACCTTCCTTCGCCAGATAATTGGCAATTGAGGCAAACACATCTTCCTTACTGTTCCAGATATCGATTTTGCCATCGCCATTACCGTCAGCAGCATAAGCCAAGTACGAGGTCGGCATAAACTGGCTTTGCCCCATCGCTCCCGCCCAAGAACCTTTCAAAGTTTGATTTTCATCAATATATTTCTTTTCTATGATTTCAAGTGCTGCCATTAATTGTTTTATAAAAAGATCTTCTCGACGACCTTCAAAAGCAAGTGTGGATAATGCCGATATGACATCTTCCTTTCCCTGAACTTTGCCAAAACCGCTTTCCAAACCCCACAGAGCAACAATATAGTCTTTCGGTACACCGTATTTGCGGCTGATTCTCTCTAACTGGAGCAGGTTATTCTGATACTGGATGACGCCCTGCTCAATCTTCCAAGCTGACAGGACGCGGTTAAGGTAATCATCCAACGTAATTTTCTTTTCCGGCTGATTACGATCAGATTGAATAACCCGCGAAATAAAATGAATATCGGCAAATGCACGATCCAGTGTTTTTTCACTGAAACCCTGCTCTCTAGCTTGTTGTTTCAGTAAAACCACATAGGCGGGAAATTGCGATGGTTCACGAGAGGCAATTGGAAATTGTTCATCCAACGCCCTGATTTCTTTCTGTATCACAACAGCCTGTCTGGATTGATCCTGCAACACTTTTCCATTCGATGAAGTACACCCTGCCAACAGTGTCGCTGTCAATAAGGTCACACCAGAGATTAATTTCATGAATCAATTCCTCACTTCAGGATCAAACACTTGCTGATTATTTCTGCCATTACTTATTTACAGCCAGATGTTCACTCATCAGACTTTCCACTGGTGGGGGCACTTGCAGGTAAAAACCCTGCCCACTCAGCATAGTTTTTACTTTTTCAATATCTGCATTAGCGAGTTTTTTTCTTCCTGATAATGAAATCATCATGGAGTATTGAGGTTCACCGAATGTTTTCAGCAACGCTTCAGGGACGCGTGAAAAATCACCTTTTTTTTCGACATAGAGATATGTCTGGTCACGTTTTGGGCTTCTGTAGATTACACAAATCATTGTCATAAACTCTTTTAAATTAACACTGCGACTTGCTTGAATAATTCAGTAACTATAACATGCTTATTATATTTAAGAATATCGTATCCCAGATCTTGGGGAACTTAACCTTGCTGAGTCAAAATATAGATGTCACAGTCGCCAATTGAGCTAAAAGGCAGTAATTTTACGCTTTCGGTCGTTCATTTGCATGATGACCAGCCGGAAGTCATTCAAAGGGCTATGCAGGAAAAAATGGAGCAGGCACCAGAATTCCTCAAAAATGCCCCCGTCGTAATCAATATATCTGATCTTCCAGTCGATGCAGATCTCCTCGCACTCTACCGTGCTGTTGAATCTGTCGGGTTGCGCATTGTTGGCATCAGCGGCTGTCAGGATGAACAACAACGGAAAATTGTTCTAAAATCTGGGCTACCTTTACTGAAAGAAGGTAAAAGTCAGACAGTTCCTACTCAAGAAAATAAACCGACTGAACCTATTTTCAAAAAAACTCGTATAATTAATACGCCTGTTCGATCAGGACAAAGAATTTATGCGCCAAATAGCGATCTCATTGTCACCAGTAATGTCAGCGCTGGCGCAGAATTAATCGCTGATGGAAATATTCTTATATATGGTGTGCTACGTGGACGAGTATTGGCAGGCGCATCTGGTGATAAAGAAAGCCAGATTTTCTGCACCCATTTAAACGCTGAACTATTCTCTATTGCAGGTCAATATTGGCTCAGTGAAAACATTCCAGAAAATTTTGTTGGCAAGGCGGCAAAATTACGTTTGGTAAATAATGAATTAACTATTGAAACCTTAGTCTAGCCCTTATAACAAGGAATCGCTTCATGGCACGCATTATTGTTGTTACATCTGGTAAAGGTGGCGTTGGCAAAACCACTTCAAGCGCGGCCATTGCTACCGGTCTCGCCCAAAGTGGGAAAAAAACCGTAGTTATCGATTTTGATATCGGTCTACGAAATCTCGATCTGATCATGGGCTGTGAACGCCGCGTGGTTTTTGACTTCGTGAACGTTATTCAAGGTGATGCTGCATTAAATCAAGCGCTTATTAAAGATAAACGTACTGAGAATCTGTATATTCTGCCCGCTTCTCAAACCCGTGACAAAGAAGCCCTCACCCGTGAAGGCGTCGAAAAAATTCTGAATGAGTTGGATCAACAAGGGTTCGAGTTTATTATCTGTGATTCACCAGCAGGTATTGAAAGCGGTGCATTAATGGCGCTCTATTTTGCCGATGAAGCAATTATCACGACCAACCCGGAAGTTTCATCTGTTCGTGATTCTGATCGTATCTTAGGTATTCTGGCCTCCAAATCACGCCGCGCAGAACAATCTAATGAACCGATTAAAGAGCATCTTCTACTGACTCGCTATAATCCAGGGCGTGTGAACCGGGGCGATATGCTCAGTATGGAAGACGTGCTGGAAATTCTGTGTATTCCTTTGCTTGGTGTTATCCCAGAAGATCAATCTGTTCTGCGTTCATCGAACCAAGGGGAACCGGTCATTCTGGATAAAGAATCTGATGCGGGTAAAGCATACGAAGATACCGTTTTACGTTTACTCGGTGAAGAACGGCCTTTCCGTTTTATCGAAGAAGAAAAAAAGGGCTTTTTAAAACGCCTGTTTGGGGGGTAACGCATGGCTTTGTTAGATTTCTTCCTGTCGAGAAAAAAACCGACAGCCAATATTGCCAAGGAGCGGCTGCAAATCATCGTGGCAGAGCGTCGGCGCGGTGATTCCGAGCCTGCTTATTTGCCCGAAATGAAACGGGATATTCTGGCCGTTATATGTAAATATGTACAAATCGACCCAGAAATGCTCTCTGTGCAATTTGAGCAAAAGGATGATGATATATCCGTACTGGAACTCAATGTAACATTACCGGAGACTGAGGAATTACCAAAATAACACTATCAAATGGCGTTATTTAATTTAAACAGGTGATTTCTCAATAATGAATCGGGGTGTACTGACATCCCGATTTCAAATATTCAACAAATCTATCAATGCCTTTTTCTTATTTTTTCCAATTCCCGTCATCCCCCGACTTTGGCAATCACCTTCTCCATATTTATTATATGATTAACGAATAATAGGCACTGATCCTATTAATATCAGTTAATTATTAATATATTCAGCCTGTATTGTATATAGCACACTGAAAATCCCCGACATTCACTTATTCCTGAACGGCTATTACATATAAGCCACCCTTAAAGAGGAAAATCATGCAAAATATTGACTTCAATCTCTATCACAAAACACCTACCGTCCATGTTTTTGATAACCGAGGGCAAAATATTCGCGAAATTGCTTTCCATCGCCCGACGGCCAATGGCAATACGGATGTTCGTATCACCCACCATCGCTACAATATCTCAGGGCATCAGGTTGAAAGTATCGATCCCCGCCTACATGATGCACAGCAAACTGATCCAACCATCCCATCCAATTTCCACTGGCAGCATGATTTGGCCGGCAATATCCTGCATACCAAAAGCGTTGATAGCGGCAATACTTTCGCTCTGAATGATATCGAAGGCCGCCCCATACAAATCATCAATGCACAGAAAGTCAAATACCACTATCAATACGAAACCGCACCTCTGACGGGTCGCCTATTGTCCGTTGATGAGCAATCTGCGTCGGAAGTTACATCACACACCATAGAACGCCTGATTTGGGCTGGTAACACCTCAGAAGAGAAAGCCCACAACCTCGCAGGAAAATGTTTTCAGCATTATGATACGGCCGGACTCACACAACTGGATAGCGTCTCTCTAACTGGTATTGCTTTAAGCCAAATTCAACAATTATTGGCTGAAGGGCAGCATGCAGACTGGCAAGATGAAGATGAAACCCACTGGCATACTCTGTTGGATAGCACTATATACCTCACCCAAAGCCAGAGTGATGCCACAGGTGCCTTGCTGACTCAAACCGATGCTGGCGGCAATAAGCAAAGATTGGCCTACAATATCGCCGGACAATTAAAAAGCAGTTGGTTAACGCTGAAGAATCAATCTGAACAAGTGATCGTCAAAGCACTGGATTACTCTGCCGCCGGTCAGAAATTGCGGGAAGAACACGGTAATGGCGTTATCACTGAATATACGTATGAACCAGAGACCCAACGCCTGATAGGAATCAAAACCCGTCGCCAATCTGATAACCGCTTATTACAGGACTTACGTTATGACTATGATCCCGTCGGTAATGTCATCATCGTTAACAATGATGCTGAAGCAACGCGTTTTTGGCATAACCAACAAGTTATACCGGAGAATCGCTATACTTACGATTCCCTCTACCAACTGATGAGCGCAACTGGCCGTGAAATGGCCGGGCTCCCGCAGCAACCTAATCAGTCCCCTTTCCCTAATCGCTTCTCTGATGACAATACCTATACCAATTACACCCGTAATTACGATTACGATCGCGGCGGCAATCTTACCCAAATTCGACACAACGCCGCCAACAGTCAGAATAATCACACAACCAAAATCACCATATCAAACCGCACCAATCACGGAGTATTAAGCTCATTGGCCGATGATCCAAACAAGGTCGATACCCTGTTCAATTCAAGTGGCCAACAAATCAGCCTATTGCCGGGACAACAATTAATCTGGGATACCCACGGCAGGCTGCAACAGGTGGTATCACCTTCAACTACCTGCGAAAGCTATCGCTATGGCAGTGATGGTATGAGGATGGTGAAAATCCGTGAACAAAATCAGCAACGCCAACAGGTTATCTATCTGCCAGAATTAGAGTTGCGCACCACTCAAAATAACGGAACCACCACGGAATCATTACAAATCATCACACTTGGCGAAGCTGGGCGAGCACAAGTCAGAATTTTGCATTGGAAAACTGGCAAGCCAGATGGCATATCCAATAATCAGATTCGTTATAGCTACGATAATCTGCTCGGGTCTAGCCAGCTTGAACTGGATAATGAAGGGCAAGTGATCAGTCAGGAAGAATATTATCCGTTTGGTGGTACATCAGTTTGGGCGGCCAAAAACCAAACCGAGGCCAATTATAAAACCATTCGTTACTCCGGCAAAGAACGGGATGAAACAGGCCTGTATTATTATGGCTACCGTTATTATCAACCGTGGGCAGGCCGCTGGCTGAGTGCCGATCCCGCAGGAAACGTTGATGGCTTGAACCTGTACCGAATGGTCAGGAACAATCCGGTCACATTGACCGATAACGATGGCTTGGCCCCCTCCCCGAATCGAAATCACAATACTTTCTGGTTTGCCACATCCTTATTCCGCCGTTCGGATGAAGGTATGTCCAAATCCATGAGGCGCGGACAAAAAATTGCTCGAGCCATTGCCGGAGGGCTGGCCATTGGCGGTTTGGCTGCTACGATTGCCGTTACCGCAGGGGCGGCTATTCCAGTCATTTTGGGTGTTGCGGCTATCGGATTCGGAATTGGTGCTTTATTGGGCTTTAATGTTGGTCGGATCTTGGAAAAGGCCGGAGGATTACTTGCCCGTTTCTTACAAGGACGTTCCACGCTCTTGCAGACAGCGGCAGGCGCCGCAGTGGGTGCTGCCTCTGCCGCATCTTATGGCGCCACGACACAAGGTACTGCAATAGCTACAGCGGCAGGCACTGCGACGGGAACAATAGGCGCACTAATCAACAATGCTGACAGTGGAATGGGCGGTGCGATTGGTGCGGGAACGGCAGTAGGCACCATTGATACCATGATGGGGAGTTCCGTTACTCTGACCCATGAAGTTGGTGCAGCAGCGGGCGGGGCTGCGGGAGGAATGTTAACCGGAACCAGCGGTAGTACGCGTGCCGGTATCAATGCCGGAACGGGGGCCTATTATGGCTCTTGGGTTGGTTTTGGGTTAGATGTCGCAAGCAACCCCTCCGGACATTTACTCAGATATGGCGTGGGTCACTTGGCTGGCCGTGGCGCTGAAATGGCAATGAGCCGCTTATTTGGCGGTGGGTTACTTGGCCGCTTACTGGGTCGTCTCACCGCCCCATTAGCAACGGGGCTAGCCAGACAAGCCGTGCAATTTGGCATTTCCCGTCCGTTCTTTGAACCTATTTTCAGCTTTCTCGGTGGTCTTGCTGGCGGTATTGGCACCGGGCTACAAAGACAGTTAGGTCGAGAACATACCCTGTCTAGAATGATTGAAACCATTGGCAGTGGTATTGACCGGCTTGCGGGTATGATTGGTAACCGGTTCAGGGGACAAGTGTTGTGGCAAACTGGCCTTGCCAATCTCAGGGATTATGGTATGAGTGCATTGAATGTGGGACGCAGGATGTTAATGCCAGCTTGATTGTTATTATTGTCATCACTAAAAGGCGTGCTCTAAGAACACGCCTTTTAATATTGACTTTCAATGAAAAAAACAAAAAATATATAAATATAACAATGAAATTTCCCTGCCCCATTCGATGGGCAGGAAATAAACATCACAGGCAATAATCGTTATTAAGCCGGATAATTTGCTAATATTTCAGCAACAGGCTCAGCCAGCAACTCTCCTCGCCATCCACGGAGTAATTCGGGCTGATAATCGGTTGATTTCAGTTTCCAATGAGAACTGAGCAATTGATTGATTTGCCGACGGGAAGCCAATAATTCCACACTAAACTGATGGGACTCACTCACCTGAGTGACCAGCGATTTAATTTCCTTAAAGGCCGTACGATAGCCCGGATAATCAATCAGGTTTGTAATGAGAGCCGGACAGGCTTCATCTGGAATATCTCTGCTCTCTGCAACCATTGCCAGCAAACGACGCCCATGACAACGGATCTCCTGCCCACTTAATCCTAAGGCATCCAGCTCCCCCAAAGAAGTCGGCATATAACGGGCTACCTGCCATAGATTTTCTTCGCGAATAACAAAATTGATTGCCAAATCCCGCTCCCGTGCCTGATTTAACCGCCATCCCGCCAGTTTTTTCAAACAGGCCAGCTGCTTTGGACGTAATTGCCACGCGTTACCTATATCTTTGTAAGCACATTCTGGCATCAATATTTCTTTGCGGCGTTGGGCGATCAGATAACTTTCATCTTGTGCCGCATCCATGTATCCCGCCTGCTCCGTTGCCGCCACCAGAATATCGGCCAAAGGCAATAAATAATAAACATCCGCCGCGGCGTATTCACACTGCTTTCCACTCAATGGACGAGCCAGCCAATCAGTGCGGGACTCACTTTTGTCCAATTCCACGTGGAGATATTGAGCAACTAGTGTTGCAAAACCACACGACATAGGATGACCAATAAACGCAGCCAGTACCTGAGTATCAATCATCGGCGTTGGCAAACATTGAAAGCTATTCCAAAAAACCTCTAAATCTTCACTACCAGCATGGATGAATTTTAATACATCTGGATCAGTCAACAACTCCCGAAAGGGCTGCCATTCTGAAATATCGAGAGGATCAATCAGAGAAAGTTGTTCGCCATCAAACAGTTGTATCAACCCTAATTGAGGATAATACGTCCGTGTGCGTACAAATTCTGTATCTAATGCAATTGTTGCGTGTTTTTTTGCCCGCTCACAGATTGACTGCAATTGAGCATCGGAGGTAATCAACTGATAATTCAAAACATCATTCTCTTAGCCATTCATAAGACTTATACAACAACGCCGGTAAAAACCGGCGTTGTTGATGTGATAGGCAATCTTAAACTATTTACCCTTTAAAAAATCATTCTTAAGGCTATAAACGGCAGAACCGTCTCCCTTAAGACAACCATCTATAACATGATCAATTTGCCGCTGTCGCAGCATTATTCGCTTTTGCTAATTCTTCGTTACGCAGTTCCTTGCGAAGAATTTTACCTACATTTGATTTCGGTAATTCATCCCGGAATTCAAAGAGTTTCGGCACCTTATATCCGGTCAGGTAACGACGGCAATGTGTCTTAAGCTCATTCTCAGTTAAACTCTGATCCTTACGAACCACAAACACTTTGACGATTTCACCTGAGTTATCGTTTGGAACGCCTATTGCTGCTGACTCTAACACTTTAGGATGGGAAGAAACAACATCTTCTACTTCATTGGGATAGACGTTGAAACCGGAAACCAAAATCATGTCTTTTTTCCGATCAACAATATGTAAAAACCCACTTTCATCTACATTAGCAATATCCCCTGTCGCCAGCCAGCCATCTTTCAATACTTCAGCCGTTGCTTCAGGGCGATTCCAATAGCCTTTCATCACCTGCGGGCCACGAACCCACATTTCCCCTGCTTGCCCCAAAGGAACTTCATTGCCATCATCGCTAACCAGCTTAATGTCTGTCGAAGGTACAGGGAAACCAATGCTGCCACTATAATGAGTCAGGTTATAGGGATTACCTGAAACCAGAGGTGCACACTCTGTCAACCCATAGCCTTCAAGTAAATGACACCCCGTTAAACTTTGCCATTTTTCGGCCACTATTCTCTGTACGGCCATGCCACCGCCAACCGACAAACGTAATGAGGAGAAGTCCAGTTTCTGAAATTCAGGGTTATTCAACCATGCATTAAATAGCGTATTCACTCCCGACAAGGCAGTGAATGAGTAACGCGACAATTCTTTGACCGTTCCGTTGATATCCCGAGGATTAGTAATCAGCAGATTTTGCCCACCAAGTTCAATGAACAACAGGCAATTGACCGTCAAAGCAAAAATATGGTACAGCGGCAATGCTGTAACAACTAACTCTTGTCCAGGAGCCATCAGCGGAGCGTAATTAGCCTTTCCCTGCTCAAGGTTCGCCAGCATATTCCGGTGGGTCAGCATCGCTCCTTTTGCCACTCCCGTTGTTCCGCCGGTATATTGCAAAAATGCCAGAGCTTCGCCGTCCACATCCGGTTTAACATACTGCATACGGTAACCCTTGTGGATCACGCTGCGAAACGAAATGGCATCCGGTAAGTGATACTTCGGTACAAGCCGTTTAACGTATTTTACGACGAAATCTACAAGAGTCCCTTTTGGACGGGATAATTGATCCCCCATGCGTGTCAGAATAACGTGCTTAACCGGAGTGTTGAAAACAATCTTTTCTAAGGTATGTGCAAAGTTAGAAACAATAACTATGGCTGATGTTCCGCTATCAATAAGCTGATGTTCCAGCTCACGCGGGGTATACAGAGGGTTAACATTGACAACCACCATCCCGGCACGCAGGACGCCAAAGAGGGCAACGGGATATTGCAGTAAGTTTGGCATCATTAATGCCACGCGATCCCCTTTTTTCAGCCCCAGTCCATTCTGTAAATAGGCTGCAAAAGCTCGGCTACGCTCTTCCAATTTACGGAAAGTTATCACCTCTCCCATGTTGATAAATGCGACTTGATCGGCATAACGTGCCACAGCATTTTCAAACATTTCAATCAACGACAAATAACGATCGGGATCGATTTCTGCCGGAACATCTGCCGGATAATGTTTTAGCCAAACTTTTTCCAAGTTGAATACTCCTGAAATCTAATTGCTGTATAACCACTGACCATGAAACAAAAACCAGACCTGTATATTTAACAAATTATTAACTCAGCGTACCAGTTTGAAAAGAAACATTGTTCAGGTTGGCGATATACATCACTAATTTAATACTATATGTCGCTGCCAAAAAATAAGGCAGCTTCTGCTGCCTTATTTTTTTATTATTTATCAATGAGTTAATTAAATAACCAACACTTGGATGTATAACGCTTTGATTATACACTGATTTAATCATTTTTGACTTAAACTAACTTCATTATTCTAAATAGTTATAAGCAAGATGAACCAATAAAGGATAATTATTAGGAAGATAATAGTAAACAAAGAGATGAAACTTTGAGGATGGCCTCGCCACTCACTTTATGAGGCCATTTATTTTGTATCTGCAAACTTTATCCGTCAGACAGGATCATTCGGTCAAAATCGTTTCAACAGGCACTACCTGAGTCTGGCTTAAGACACTCAATACCTTTCCGCCAAAGCGTCCTTCATGCTCACTATCTGGCCCCAGTCTGAAAAATAAGGAGTACCATAATAGTTCCAGAAAACAGAGTTACCAACAGGTGGTAAAGCAGCACGTTCAGATTCATACCAGCGTTTAAAACCAACGACACTCATCACGACATAATTATACGGACTATTCCCCACCATCCCTTTTTCCAGGTCTGTAATCGAACCCACCACTGTCACATAATGATCTTTAAAATCATTCGGTTCTAAAAAACCATTCACATAGGCATAAATTCGCCCAAGCGAAGGCTTATTCAAAAGCGGAGCCGCATTACTTGCCAGTGGTGAAGCCAAAATTTCTAGCCGAGTCCTGTCTTTTTCATTTAAGACACTCAATACCTTTCCACCAAAGCGCCCTTCATGCCCAATATATAGTTCAGGTGTATTTTTGACAGAAAGCAGATTTTCTACGGGTGTTTTGGTCGTTCCTTTTATTGCCTCAGGAACCGATACACAACCTGTAAGTATCATTGCTCCCGCCAATGCAACTACTTGCAGCATGACTCGATAGTGCGTCCCCTTAAGCATAAGCTCCTCCATTGCAGTAAAAATCACGGAAAAAATTAACCTGAGCATCTATATTCATGGACATCATTTCCCATCACAAGTTGCATCAGCTTTACATAATTACGTTTATTTACTTTAACGGCCTGGTAATTTCTTCCATGTCACTTCATTGCGCAGATAAACGGGTTCGGCATGTTCAACTGCCGTTGCTTCTCCTGCTTTCCACATCTGAACAGCCAGTGGCAGCATATCTTCCGCATGAGGTAAAGTAATGTCACTTTTTACCAAATCTAAATGAGTGTCCAATAATTGAGGATAGGCTTCCCATCCAGTTCCGGCAATTGCCCAAACTCCAGTTAAGGCATTCATGACAGCCTGTGCCTGTTCAGGCTTCAAAACTGCCTCTGTTTCATCACCCTGCCATTCACCTTGTGAATTACGGGTATATTGCCCCCAATAAACCTCTCCCATACGGGCATCGATGGCAACCAGAACATTTTGCGCACCTTTTAAGCGAAACGCCCCCTGCGCCATCGTTTTGAGGGATGAAACACCAAGCATCGGCAATTCAGCACCCAATGCCAGACCTTGAGCAACGCCAATACCAATCCGCACTCCAGTAAAACTACCTGGCCCTCGACCAAACGCCAGCGCATCCAACTGTTGCAGACTCAAATTGCCCTGAGACAATACCGCCTGAACCATCGGTAAAATGCGTTGAGTATGTTCCCGGGGAGAAATTTCAAACTGTGCCTCAATGACACTTTCGTTCCAAAGTGCAACAGAACAAGCTTCAGTTGCAGTATCAATAGCTAAAATCCGCGTGGACATGCCTTAACTCCGGCAAGAATAGAATTCGAAATAAGGGGGCTATACTACCATAGCCCCTGAGATTTTACTCTGACTCTGTTGGACGTGATTTAAGAAATGCCACCGCTTTCGATAAATCACGTGTACGGCGGGCAGGTGGTAAGCTGTTAAGAAAAATTTCACCATATGGGCGCATTACTAAACGATTATCACAAATAACGACCACGCCATAATCATCAATATCACGAATCAGACGCCCTACGCCCTGCTTCAGACTGATCACTGCATCGGGAATCTGGACTTCACTAAAGGCATCTCCGCCTTTAAGCTGGCAATCTTCAATCCGTGCCTTGAGCAGAGGATCATCCGGCGCGGTGAACGGCAGTTTATCAATAATGACACAGGACAATGCATCACCACGAACATCCACACCTTCCCAAAAACTGCCAGTCGCCACCAGTAATGCATTACCCGCAGAAATAAACTGGGACAACAGCTGTCCTTTGCTTGTTTCTCCTTGTACCAACACGGGCAATGTCAGGCTGGCACGGAATTCCTCCGCCAGACCGCGCACCATCTGGTGGGAAGTACAAAGAAAAAAACAACGCCCCTTATTGCTTTCAATTAATGGTTTCAGCATACGTGCCAACCATTTTGCCCCGCCATTCTGGTTCGGTGATGGCAAATGGCGCGGAACACACAGTAGCATCTGACGCTGATAATCGAAGGGGCTGGGCAGAAGCAACGTCTGGGCTTGCTTTAATCCCAAGCGTGCCGTGAAGTGTTCAAGCTGTTCATTGACAGATAAAGTTGCGGACGTGAAAATCCAGCAACCAGACTGTTCACGGATCATGTCACTGAATTTATCGGATACGGATAGTGGCGTTAGTGCCAGTAGAAAATGCCGTCCATAACTTTCGAACCAATAACTATAATTGGGCACAGTGACGTCGATCAGCCTTTTAAGGCGATTACGATAGACCGTTGCCCGTTCAAAAGCTGCATCCAGCATGGCCGAACGCCCCAAAGAGAGCTTCATTACGTCATAACAGAGTTCCAGTGCATCATCCAACCGTACCAGCATCCGCTGTATCTGTGGCTGCTGCAAAGCTTCACGGAGATTGCCCCGATAACTGTTCTCTCCTAAGGACAGGCGAAAATCCTGCGCACTTTGGCTGAGACGATCCGCACTTTTCTGCAGTTGGGCCTGATCCCGTACTTCAGTACGGTAAGCCATGATGATATCTCGTGATAAGTCCATCAATTGGCGACTACCCAATTGCTGACCAAAATACTGGCTGGCAATATCGGGAAGCTGGTGTGCCTCATCGAAAATCACCACATCCGCACGAGGGATTAATTCGCCAAATCCGGTATCTTTCACCACCATGTCCGCCATAAACAGATGATGGTTAACGATGACGACATCCGATTCCATCGCTTTGCGGCGAGCTTTCAGAACAAAACATTCCTGATAGCGTGGGCAATCACCACCTAGGCAGTTGTCATTAGTACTCGTTACCAATGGCCAGACAGTGCTGTCTTCCGCGATTTGGTGGCAAGTGCTGATATCGCCATCTTCTGTCTGAGATGACCAACTTCTCAGCCTAACCACGTCTGCCAGCATCTCTGGCTCAAGCTGAGAACTGCCAAGTGATTGCTGTTCAAGGCGCTCAAGACATAGATAATTTGAGCGCCCTTTCAATAAGGCCAGACTGCCCGTAAACTTCAACGCACCAGCGACGGTCGGCAAGTCACGGTTATAAAGCTGATCCTGCAACGCCTTGGAACCTGTGGAAATAATCACTTTTTTGCCTGAACGTAATGCAGGCACCAGATAGGCAAAAGTCTTACCCGTTCCCGTTCCCGCTTCCACCACCAATTGCTGCTGTTTTTTTATTGCAGCGCTGATGGCTGAAGCCATTTCCCGCTGTGCATCACGGGGCTTGAAACCTTGTATCGCCTTGGCAAGTACGCCATTTTTCGCAAAATCGTCTGACACGAACCGTCTCTTTACAATAAAATGTGGCAGAATTATGCCAATACTGAGTAGTAATCACCAGCCAATTCAGCAATAAAACTGTATAAATTAACAGGAGATTTAATGACTATTGAACGCATTGATCCAGATATCCGCTGGTCAGAAGCGGTCATTCACAATGACACTATCTATTATACTAGCGTGCCAGAAAAACTGGATGGTGATATCACAGAACAAACTGCCGATACACTGGCAGCAATTGATATCATGTTGCAGCGCTTGGGTTCAGATAAAAGCAAAATCATAGATGCGACGATTTTTCTGGCAGATAAAACCGACTTTGCCGGCATGAATGCGGCATGGGATGCATGGGTTATTGCGGGAAGCGCACCTGTACGCTGTACTGTTCAGGCTAAACTGATGAATCCAAAATACAAAGTGGAAATCAAGATCATCGCAGCCCTATAACCTTCATTTTTCAGGTTTGCTATGGCATTGAGAACCTTTCAACTCACTCAATGCCATTCTACAAATTAAATTTAAAAAATCGCTATTTAAGGCAGCGCACTTAAGCCATTTTAATCATAATTATGCCAATCAATAGCAGCACAATACCACCCCAACCTTTGACATTCAGTCTTTGATTAAACATGATCCAACCTGCTGCAACCGTGGCAATAATCCCAAATGCGCCCCAAAGCGCGTAAGCGATGGAAAGTTCAATACCTTTTACTGCCTGAGCCAGCGCACTGAATGCCGCCAGAACAGCTACCAGCGATAAAACCCCGATCCAGAAGCGCTGAAAACCGTTGGACAGTTTCAGTAAAATATTTGCCACAATTTCCAGTAGAACCGCCAGAACGAGGAAAGCGGCATGCCACCATTCAAATGGTGTCAACATGTTATGCCTCCTTCATTAGATGATTCGAGGCTTTTTTTGTACCGGATTTAATCAGTGCAATTCCTGCTATCAACAGGGCCAATCCACCGATTTTCATGGGTGACAGTGATTCATTGAACCACAATACGCTAAAGGCTGTAATAAGCAGGATGCCAATCCCTTCCCATAGGGCATAAGCGACTCCCAGAGCGACCTTTTTCACGGCAATGGCCAGCAAAATATAAGAAGTTGTGATCATGGTATACATCACAATCATGCCGGTAAAATCACCTGAAACACTGGCTTGTTTCATGGACAGAGTACCAATCACTTCTGTCAAAATCGCCAGTGCAAGAAATATCCAATAAATCATTTTTTTCTCCTGAACATACCGTATTAGCATGCCAAGACATCAAACCATTAATACCAATAAAATTATTTAAAAACGTGATATCAGAATTAGCCTGACATTTTGGCGAAAAACTAGAATCGTCCGGTGAAAAACCGGTTAGCAGGAGAAGACCCTAAAGTGCACCGCACCAATAGTGTTCGCTAGATAAGATAGCGGAGAGAAAAAGAACATGTGTACTGCGTTGAATTTTGCTACTTTGTTGAATTGTGACGCTTTTGGCGCTATTCATGATGTTTTATTCTTTCATCACACGATGATCACTGTATGATATACTACGAATCTCCATATTAGTGGTGTTAATAGTGGGTATATTTCTAGCATAGCCTAAAATAGAAAGCAATGACTTGAGTTCCAATAGAGCGTTGAAATTTATAACAAGTCAGTCATTCAGCCGAATATCAAATCCGGCTGATTGTATAACACGATTAATTATTTTTTGTTATTAATTTTGTTGTTACTCAAATTCATTCCACGAGCACCCATCACGGGTAATCATCGCGATGGAAGCCACTGGCCCCCAAGTTCCTGCTTGATAAGGCTTCGGTGGTTCGTTATCTGCCTCCCAAGCGTCCATAATGGAATCAACCCATTTCCACGCTTCTTCCACTTCATCACGGCGGACAAACAACGCCTGAATACCGCGCATGGCTTCCAGCAGCAATCTCTCATAAGCATCTGCAAGATGTATCTGATTAAATGTTTGAGAAAAACTCAGGTCAAGTTTCGTGGTCTGCAAACGATGCTTGTGCTCCAGTCCTGGTGCTTTATTCAGGACTTCGATATCAATACCCTCATCAGGTTGCAAGCGGATCGTCAATTTGTTCTGCGGCAATTGCTGATAAGAATCGGCAAATAAATTTAATGAAGGCTCTTTAAAATAGACGACAACTTCAGAGCATTTAGCCGGTAAGCGCTTACCTGTTCTTAGATAGAAAGGAACGCCTGACCAGCGCCAATCATCAATATCAACGCGAATCGATACAAAGGTCTCAGTCTTGCTGACTTTATTCGCACCCTCTTCTTCCAGATAGCCCGGCACTTTCTTCCCATGCACGAAGCCTGCGGTATATTGCCCACGAACGGTTTTTTCCCGCACATTGGTCTGATCAATGCGGCGCAATGAACGCAGTATTTTAACTTTCTCGTCACGAATGCGGTCTGCGGTTAAATCAGACGGTGGAGACATGGCAATCATGGTCAGGATTTGCAGCAGGTGGTTCTGGATCATGTCGCGCATCTGGCCGGCCTGGTCAAAATACCCCCAGCGCCCTTCAATACCCACTTCTTCAGCAACCGTAATTTGCACATGATCAATCGTGCGATGATCCCAATTATTGGCAAACAGTGAATTGGCAAAACGCAGCGCCAATAAATTCAGTACGGTTTCTTTACCTAAATAATGGTCAATGCGGTAGATCTGGCTTTCATTGAAATATTTTGCCACTTCATCATTAATTGCTTTGGAAGAAGCGAGATCTGTCCCCAGTGGTTTTTCCATCACTACGCGATTAGGCTCTTTATTCAAACCCGCAGCCCCCAGCCCATGACACACGGAACCAAAGGTATTTGGCGGCATAGCGAAATAATGAATGGCTGGCAGGCTGTCCTGCTTGAGTATTTTCGCCAGTCGAGTGAAATGTTCCGTTTCATTGACATCTAAATTACAAAACTCCAGACGTGTACTCAGTTTTTTCCACAATTCTGGATCAAGTTTTTCAGACATAAACGTTGCCAACGCTTCCTCAACCACCTTCGTGTAGGCTTTTTTATCCCAGTCAGCGCGACCAACTCCGATAATTCGGGTGTCTGGATGGATATAACCCGCTTTTTCCAACTGGTAAAGGGAAGGCATTAATTTCCGGCGTGCTAAGTCTCCTTTCGCCCCAAAAATCACCAAATCACAAGCCTGAGCTACGGATGTCACCGCCATGTTGCATCTCCTCAATTACGGGATATTGTAATTTTTTTACAGAACTCGCGGGTAATGTACTCTTTTGATTATAAGCAGTAAACACTCATTTATTCATGTAGACTGCTAGAGTAAATCCTATCTTCCCCGTTTTCTGGGTACGATTTTCACGTTAAAACTGTATTGTGGTCGATATTTATACCGCGCTGTAACAATTTACTGAAAATTTCCAACGTTTAAGAAGTAATCTTACCAAGTTGAAAGTTAGACACCCGTCATATTTTCATGAAAAATATCAACTTATTCATTTTTTGCCACTGCCAGCCTTCAATAACAAGTAGTATATTTTCATGAAAGTTACATAGATTTCTCCTGTTAATGAAATCGTTAAAACCAAAGGTTGAACTGCGTCTTATGAATACACTGGAACGCCTCCAAAATAGCCTTGATATTTTGAGTAAGTCAGAAAAAAAGGTTGCGCAGGTCATCCTTGCTTCACCACATACTGCCATCCATTCAAGTATCGCCACCTTGGCTAAGCTGGCGAATGTCAGTGAACCTACAGTTAATCGTTTTTGTCGTCGCCTGAACACGAAAGGATTCCCGGATTTTAAGTTACATCTGGCACAGAGCCTGGCGAATGGTACGCCTTACGTAAATCGTAATGTGGAAGAAAGTGACAGCGTCACGTCTTATACCAGCAAAATTTTCGAATCGGTGATGGCTAATCTAGAAACGGTTAAAAGTAATCTAGATATTGCGGCCATTAACCGTGCGGTTGATCTGCTGACACAGGCCAGAAAAATCTCTTTTTTCGGATTAGGTGCATCAGCCGCAGTAGCTCATGATGCCATGAACAAATTTTTCCGCTTTAATATCCCTATCACCTATTTTGACGATATTGTCATGCAGCGAATGAGCTGCATTAACAGTGCCGAAGGGGATGTTGTAGTTCTAATTTCTCATACGGGTCGAACCAAAAATCTGGTAGAAATCGCCAGGTTAGCCCGTGAAAATGACGCAACTGTTATTGCCATCACCTCAACGGGTTCACCGCTGGCACACGAAGCGACCCTGCCCATTCTGCTGGATGTTCCCGAAGACACGGATATTTATATGCCAATGGTTTCCAGAATTGCTCAACTTACCATCATTGATGTACTGGCAACGGGTTTTACATTACGCCGAGGCTCAAAATTCAGGGATAACTTGAAGAGAGTCAAAGAAGCGTTACGCAATTCTCGGTTTGATAAGTATGAGTAAACCAGAAAAATAGACTGTGTTTTTGTTCACTATTTATCGGCTCTCTAGGCTGGTAGCATAATGGAAAGTCTCCCCCCGTCAGTATCATTCTTATTGCGGGGTTGATAATCAAGAATCTAAATGGTTATCTTACAGTAATCAAAACCCTATACTTCACAGGTCAACGGAGTAATACATGTCCAGACGGCTCAGAAGAACGAAAATCGTCACTACGCTAGGCCCTGCAACGGATCGTGACGACAATTTAGAGAAAGTCATCAATGCGGGAGCCAACGTTGTCCGCCTTAATTTCTCTCATGGCACTGCGGAAGATCATATTCAACGTGCTAATAAAGTGCGGGAAATCGCAGCCCGTTTGGGCTACCACGTGGCCATCCTCGGCGATCTCCAAGGGCCTAAAATACGCGTATCCACTTTTAAGGAAGGCAAAATATTCCTGAATATTGGAGATAAATTCTTACTGGATGCCAATCTTGGTAAGGGAGAGGGAGATAAAGAAAAAGTTGGTATCGACTATAAGGGATTACCGTCTGATGTTACGACCGGTGATATTCTGTTACTGGATGATGGACGCGTTCAATTGAGAGTCCTGGATGTTCAGGGCATGAAAGTTTTCACGGAAGTCACCGTAGGCGGTCCGCTTTCCAATAACAAAGGCATCAATAAACAAGGTGGCGGTTTGTCGGCTGAAGCGCTGACAGAAAAAGACAAACAAGACATTATTACAGCAGCAAAAATTGGTGTTGATTACCTTGCGGTTTCTTTCCCTCGCTCAGGTGAAGATCTGAATTATGCCCGCCGCCTTGCCCGTGATGCAGGTTGTGAAACCCAAATTGTCGCCAAAGTTGAACGCGCGGAAGCTGTCAGCAGCGACGATATTATTGATGAAATCATTCTGGCATCTGATGTCGTCATGGTCGCCCGTGGTGATTTGGGCGTTGAAATTGGTGATCCTGAGCTGGTTGGTGTCCAGAAAAAGCTAATTCGCCGCGCCCGTCAACTGAATCGTGTCGTAATTACCGCCACTCAAATGATGGAATCCATGATCACTAACCCTATGCCAACGCGGGCAGAAGTGATGGATGTTGCCAATGCGGTACTTGATGGCACTGATGCCGTTATGCTTTCAGCCGAAACCGCTGCGGGTCAATATCCTGCGGAAACTGTTGCAGCAATGGCGCAAGTTTGTCTGGGCGCAGAAAAGATGCCAAGCATTAATGTGTCCAAACATCGATTGGATATTACATTCGACAGCATTGAAGAGGCCATTTCAATGTCAACCATGTATGCTGCCAATCATCTGAAAGGTGTCAAGGCGATTATTGCCATGACGGAATCAGGTCGCACAGCACGCATGATGTCACGCATCAGTTCCGGTCTGCCTATATTCTCCATGTCACGCCATGAATCCACCCTGAACCGCACCGCCCTCTACCGTGGTGTTACGCCAGTTTATTGCAGCACTCACACTGATGGGATCTCCGCCGCAAACGAAGCCGTCAATCGCCTGCGCGATAAGGGTTATCTGACTTCTGGTGATGTGGTACTGGTTACTCAGGGCGATCAAATGGGAACGATTGGTAGTACCAATACCTGTCGAGTGCTTGAAGTAGAGTAATTGGCTATTAATGAATAATATCAGGGGCAGCATATGCTGCCCCTGATAGTAAGAAATCAGAGATCTTTCCTTTTATAAGGCTCTATATCCCCTGCTCTCCGTGTTTTAAGCAGTTTCAGTATCCACGTATACTGTTCAGGATTAGGACGTACCAATTCCTCCAGCTCCTGATTCATGCGACGGGCAATATAAGTGTCATCCTGCCCTTCAATATCATCCATCGGCGGGCGGATATAGATATCCAACTGATGAGTCTGGCAATTATAAACAGGAAATAACGGCACAACGGCTGCCCGACTGACTTTCATCAAGCGCCCAATCGCGGGTAGTGTCGCCTTGTAAGTAGCAAAAAAATCGACGAATTCACTGTGTTCTTCGCCATGATCCTGATCGGGCAGATAATAGCCTAAGTGCCCCTGACGGATCGACGCAATAAACGGTTTAATCCCCGCTTCACGGGAATGCAGGCGGCCACCAAAATGAGTACGAACTTTATTCCATAAATAATCAGCAACAGGATTGCTCTGATGATGAAACATGCCTGCCACTTTTTGGTCACGCGCAGCCAACAGCATAGCAGGAATATCAATAGCCCAACCATGGGGAACCAGTAAAATGACATTCTTACCTTGCGCTTTTAACGAGTGAAGTATTTCTTCACCGTGCCACCGGGTGCGCTGAAGCGTTGATTCAGCTCCCTTTAGACAAAGTTCTGCCAGCATGACAAAAGACTGAGGCGCGGTTGCAAACATTTTGTCAATCAACGCTTCACGTTGCTGTTCCTGTAGCTCAGGAAAGCAATAAACCAGGTTGATTTTCGCCCTGCGACGGGCACTTTTCGCTTTCTTACCCGCCCAAATACCCATCTTGGCTAACAGTGGATCACGCCATTTTACCGGAACATAAGCCAATCCCGCCAATACTCCCACACCAGTCCAAAGCCCCCAATAACGAGGATGCAAATAGGATAGATGAAACGTTGGGACATATCCCAGTTTACTATCTGTATCTTTCTCTTTATTCATGAGCTAACTCTGATGGTTCCAAAACAAGCTTTCAATACACAAGCTTCCAACAAAAAATAATATAAAAACGGATGATATCAATCATCCGCTTTTATGTCTGTTAATAATCGAGGGGTCGATGCATTCAATCCAGCAATAATTGAGGCTTGATATCCCTGACTTTAGCTATATATTCCGAACGCTCTTTACCGTTTAATCCGCCAGAGCGTGGCAATTTAGCAGTAAGTGGATTTACTGGCTGCTGGTTATTCCAGAATTCAAAGTGTAAATGTGGGCCAGTTGAGCGCCCTGTATTACCTGACAGAGCAATACGTTCACCACGCTTCACTTTCTGGCCCGGTTTCACCAGCAATTTTCTTAAGTGCATGTATCGAGTGGTATACTGGCGACCGTGCCGAATGGCAATGAAATTACCTGCGGCACCATCAAACTTGGAGACAATGACTTCCCCATCCCCTACAGCCAGAACAGGTGTCCCCACAGGCATGGCAAAATCCACACCTTTATGTGCAGTGATCCTCCCAGTAACAGGATTTAAACGGTGGGGATTAAAAGAAGAAGATAATCTGAATTGTTTCATAGTCGGAAAACGCAGGAAGCCACGTTCCAGACCAGACGCATTGCCATCGTAAAAGCGGCCGTCATCTGCGCGGAAAGCATAATAATCATTTCCGCCACTATGCAAACGAACACCCATTAACTGACTCTGTTCACTTTTTCCATCCAGCATTTCACGGGACATCAACACAGAAAAGCGATCGCCCTTACGCAATTTACGAAAATCTATCTGCCATTGCAGCGCTTTTGTGATATCTCTTGCTTCGCCACTGGTTAATCCAGCGGAAAGAGCACTACCAGAAAAACTGCCATCTATCTTGCCTTTGACAATCGTATTTTTCCACTCCCCTTTCTGAAATGCACTTGTTTCTTTAAAAACATCACCTTCACGGATATAAATACGGGTTTCACGTCGTGATATACCCCATGTTAACGTTTTTAAATTACCATTTTCATCGATTGTCCATGATAATGACTGCCCAATGTTTAAATCGCGCAACGACTTATACTGATTGGCCAATAAAGCCACATCAGATGAATCAATCCCAAACTGGGTCAAAATAGAACTTAAGGTATCCCCACCGGAGACAACATATTGGTGGGGAGCATTTACAGTTGTATCCGAACCACCCTCATCATCGCCAATTCCTTCATCAGGGAGTTGCTCATCGATATCGCCTATCGAATCGTCGGTCGCATCTGAGATATTATTTGGGGTGCTCAGAATAATACTGCCTGTTCTTTCTTCTTGTTCATGGTAAGCAACTGGCCGCCACACTGCGACAGCTAAGGTGACTAACGTCAGAGAACCAAGCATGAGCTTGTGTGGTCTCGGCAAGTTGTTGTATACCAAAACGATAGTTTTAACTATCTGCTGCACTAATAAAATTCCTTATTGTACTAATTCAGGCAGCTCGCGTATTGTTCAGACAACTGAGTTATAAATTTCATATAGCTGTCTTTATTTAATACTATGCCACTTCCCAATGGGTCTAGTGTTCCCGTACGTACATCAGTACCTTTTGCTACGGTATGAATAACGGCTGGCCTGAATTGAGGTTCAGCAAAAATACATGTGGCTTTCTGCTCAACTAATTGTGTTCGTATATAATGTAATTTCTGTGCGCCGGGCTGTATCTCAGGATTAACCGTGAACACACCTAACGGAGCCAACTTGTAATGTTTTTCAAAGTAACCGTAAGCGTCATGAAAAACGAAATATCCCTTCCCTTGCACAGGTTTTAGAATACTAGCAACATTTTTGTCAGTTTGTACAAGCTGTCCATTGAATTTACGTAGGTTTACTTCTAATTGCTGCTTTTGTTGCGGATACTGCTCGACAAGTTGAATATATATTGCCTGAGCCACCTGCTTCGCAATCTCCGGAGAAAGCCAGATATGCATATTATATTCACCGTGATGGTGATGTTCGTGATCAGCTTCATGTTTAGGCTGACTCGATTCTTCTAAATCATTTTCATCTTCACTATTTTTCAATAGCAATGGTTTAATGGTGGATAATTGAGCAAGCGCCAACTGTTTGTTCTGCGCAATTTTGGTTATCGGCTTCGCCAGAAATGTTTCCATATCCGGGCCGATCCAAATAACTAAATCGGCCTGATTAATCTTACGGATATCAGAAGGCCTTAACGCGTAATCATGTGGAGACGCACCATCAGGCAGCAGTACTTGAGTGTCTGTTACACCATCAGCAATAGCGGCAACAATAAAACCCAGCGGCCGGATAGATGTGACGACATCGGCCTGCGCCGAGTAATTTATCCCTGTCATTAGTGCAGTAGCCAACACTATTTGGCGAAAAAATTTATGCGCGTCTTTCTGTGGTTTGTGTAACATATTATGAATATTCCATGCATTGAATTTTAAAATGTTATATTATAACATCTCAATGATTCTGCAAGACTCTTTTAGCATATCCATTATGATCACCCTAAAAAATATTACAGTTGAATTTGGTAGCCGCAAGGTATTAAACAATATCACTTTCAGTCTTAAACAAGGCAAGATCCTAACGTTAATCGGCCCAAATGGTGCGGGTAAATCAACACTGGTTCGTGTTGTTCTGGGCTTAATTCAGCCAACTTCTGGAACTATCGAACACAGTCATCCACTGAAAATCGGTTACGTCCCACAGAAACTCAGCCTTGATCCTACCCTACCCTTAACTGTCAAACGTTTCATGATGCTAAGGCCAAATGTTAAATCAGCAGACATCATACCCGTATTAAAGCGTGTCAATGCTGAACATTTATTACAGCAACCCATGCAAAAACTGTCAGGAGGGGAAACCCAGCGGGTTTTACTCGCCAGAGCCTTGCTCAATCATCCTCAACTTCTGGTGCTTGATGAACCAACACAAGGTGTCGATGTGAACGGCCAACTGGCGCTTTACGATTTGATCAATCAAATCAGAACAGAACTTAATTGCGCCGTGCTTATGGTATCCCATGACTTGCACTTGGTGATGGCGAAAACAGATGAGGTTTTATGCCTTAACCAACACATTTGCTGTTCTGGTACACCTGAGGTGGTATCAATGCATCCAGAATTCATCGCAATGTTTGGCCATCATGGTGCAGAACAGCTGGCAGTCTACCGCCATCACCACAACCATCAACATGATCTGAGAGGAAAAATTATTTTGAAAAACGGTGGGGAGCCACGTCGATGATTGAGTTATTACTCCCAGGCTGGCTGGCTGGCATTTTATTGGCCATCGCCGCAGGGCCGCTCGGCTCTTTTGTTGTTTGGCGGAGAATGTCTTATTTTGGTGACACTTTGGCACACGCTTCATTGCTCGGCGTGGCATTCGGTTTTTTATTAGACGTTAATCCGTTTTATGCCGTCATTGCTGTTACGTTGATATTAGCAATGATTTTAGTCTGGCTGGAAAAACGCCCACAATTAGCGGTCGATACTCTGCTGGGCATTATGGCGCACAGTGCGCTATCTCTAGGCTTGGTAGTCGTCAGCTTTATGACCAATATCCGAGTCGATATGATGGCGTATTTATTTGGTGATCTGCTGTCTGTCACTTATGAAGATCTCTGGTTGATTGCAGCAGGTGTTACTATTGTTGCTGGTTTACTGACATGGCAATGGCGTGCGTTGCTGTCGATGACGGTCAGTCAGGATTTAGCATTTGTTGATGGCATCAAAATCCAGCGCTTACGTGTGCTTTTAATGCTGGTTACAGCTTTGACCATTGGATTGGCGATGAAATTTGTCGGGGCATTGATCATCACTTCGCTATTAATTATCCCGGCTGCCACTGCCCGTCGATTCTCCCGTACGCCAGAGCACATGGCAGTTTTTGCTATTGCTGTTGGTATGCTTGCTGTCACGGGAGGATTAACTTTATCGGCATTTTATAATACCCCCGCCGGACCTTCTGTTGTGCTCTGCTCGGCAGCATTGTTTGCATTAAGTTTAACGTGTAAGGCGAAAAACTGATAATTCAGATTGGCAATATAAAAATTGAAAATATGATAATGGTTTTTTATACCATATAAATACAAAGGGTTATAATCTCAATGATTGTAGCCCTTTTTAATTGAGCAATATCTAATAATTTAAATTGGTTTGACTTATCCGTTAAAAATAATTAACTGCGACCTTAATAATTCGTTTAAAAATTATTTTCATTGGTTCATAATTGACAAAAACGCCATCGATATTAGCATTAATCCATTCTGTAACGTCTATATCTTGCCAATCCAATTCATAACCTGCCGATAACGCTAAATGTTCGAAGAACAATCGCTGAACTCTGCCATTTCCTTCACGAAAGGGGTGAATCATATTAAATTCACAGTAATATTCTGCCAGTTTTTTACAAAATTCTTCCTTTTCTAAGCCAATTAGCCATTGTTCGTTTTCCAGTTGAGAAAATAATTTTTCAGCTTCTGGTTCTATTCGATTAACATTACAAAACCTTGTGTTATTTTTGGATATATCAACGGTTCTTATTTCTCCTGCCCAGTTGAAAATTTCAGAAAATATTTCTTTATGTAATAGCTTAAAGTAATAAATATTATAAGGAGGAGGAGAATAAGAGACTCTAAGAATTGTTATACTTGTAATGTCTCTCTCTGCTTTTTCGAATCCGTATATGTCATTAATATTTAATTTATTTTTTAATACAGATGAATTATCATAACAGTACTGATCATAAGAGACATCGTATTTATCCATTGCAATACCGTTTATACTTGGCGATTACATCATTTAGATTCATACTCCCAGCAGGGCCTTCAATCATTATCCCTTCCAGCCTCGAACTACTTTGAAAATTTCTAAATTTCGTTTCTTCAAATTTTTTATATGGATCAAAACAAGACCAAGAAAAAACTTTTAGCAAATTATCTATCTTGGTTGCAAGTTGTTGTTTACTTTTAGCTTGTATACAAATTCCCAAAGTGTGACTCAATTGACTCTTTGCGGCTATAAAGCTACTTTCATTGATAATTTTTCTTATTATTTCACTTTCAGTGGTAACCGCTTCCCTTAATAAAAGCATTTTTTCAAAAAGGTCATTCCAATTTTTCACTCCTAAGCTAAAACCAATATATTGTTCAATACGGTTTTTAAGCTCAACATAAGCGCCGTAAGATTTTAGCGTTTCAATATTTTCAGCTTTCAAAGCTTGGTTTAAAGTGAAATCAATTTGCTGAACCATACATAAGTCTCATCACGTTCACAATATTGTACATTATAACACCACCACCTTTGCAAGTCACAAGGTATATCCAGCTCTTGGCAACCAACCCGAGCTGGTATTGAAATATTTCTACTCCACTTCTTTACTCAGTCCAAAATGCCGATAAGCATGATTGGTAGCAATTCTTCCTCGAGGAGTCCGCTGGATAAAACCTTGCTGGATCAGAAATGGTTCCAGAACATCTTCAATGGTTTCCCGCTCTTCACCAATCGCGGCTGCCAAGTTATCCACCCCGACAGGGCCACCCATGAATTTATCAATAATCGCAATTAATAGCTTACGATCAAGATAATCAAAACCTGCCGAGTCAACATTCAGCATATCGAGAGCTTGGACTGCAATGTCGCCATTAATAGAACCATCCCCTTTTACCTGAGAGAAATCTCGCACACGACGCAGCAGACGATTGGTAATACGAGGTGTACCACGGGAACGCATGGCAATTTGCCTTGCTCCCTCTTCTGAAATGCCCAACCCCATATAGCGGGCACTACGGGAAACTATGCTCTGTAAATCATCTACGTTATAAAATTCAAGGCGCTGTACGATGCCAAATCGGTCGCGTAATGGGGAGGTTAAAGACCCCGCGCGAGTCGTTGCACCAACTAACGTAAATGGAGGCAGATCAATTTTTATTGAACGAGCGGCTGGACCTTCACCAATCATGAGATCCAGTTGATAATCTTCCATCGCAGGATAAAGGATCTCTTCCACAACCGGAGACAAGCGATGGATTTCATCAATGAACAGAACATCATGGGGTTCAAGATTGGTTAGCATGGCGGCAAGATCACCGGCCTTTTCCAGAACAGGCCCTGATGTTGTGCGGAGATTGACGCCCATTTCATTCGCTACGATATTAGCCAGCGTGGTCTTACCCAATCCTGGAGGGCCAAAAATCAGTAGATGATCCAGTGCATCACCACGTTGCCGCGCAGCCTGAATAAAAATTTCCATCTGTTCACAAACGTGAGGTTGCCCAACATATTCAGACAGTAATTTTGGCCTGATAGCGCGATCAATGACTTCATCATCTTGCAGAACTTCTGCTGAAACCAGACGGTCAGCTTCAATCATTACTTAACTCCTGTGACTACAGAGCCGCGCGCAGCGCTTCTCGAATAAGCGTTTCGCAATCTGCGCCCGGTTTAGCCACCTTACTTACCATTCGGCTGGCTTCTTGCAGCTTATATCCCAGTGAAACCAATGCGGAAGCGGCTTCTGCTTCAATATCTGCATTAGAGTTGGCTTGTTTAACCACTGCAGGCAAATTAATATCGCTGCTTTGATTAAACAGCTCACCGTTAAGACCTTTAAAGCGATCTTTCATTTCCACAACCAGCCTTTCGGCCGTCTTTTTGCCGACCCCCGGCAACTTAATCAATGAGGTAATGGCTTCCTGTTCAATAGCAGTCACAAATTGCTGAGCAGACATCCCTGACAGGATCGCCAGTGCCAGCTTCGGCCCTACACCATTAACTTTGATCAGTTCACGAAAAAGTGCGCGCTCTTGCTTATCATTAAAACCGTATAATAACTGAGCATCTTCACGCACAATAAATTGAGTGAATAAAATAGCCTCTTGGCCGATTTCAGGCAGTTCATAAAAACAGGTCATTGGCATATGAACTTCATAACCGACACCATTGGTTTCTAATAAAACTAATGGTGGCTGCTTTTCCAACACGGTTCCTCTCAAACGCCCTATCACTGTTTACCCCCTGAAAATAAAAATAAATCATTCCGCTGCAGCTTATAGCATAAAAAAAGCTGGACGTATATCCAGCATAGTTTATTTCAAACGCCCTCGCGTTAAATTTAACCGCACATCACCCACACGCAATAAGTTTTGGTTCAAATGGCAATGAGTAATCGCAATAGCCAGAGCATCTGCGGCATCAGCCTGCGGGTTAGCAGACAATTTAAGCATAGAGCGAACCATATGCTGAACCTGACTTTTTTCTGCCGCCCCAGTACCAACAACGGTCTGTTTGACTTGACGGGCTGCGTATTCAAATACAGGAATGGATTCATTGACCGCAGCCACAATCGCTACGCCACGAGCTTGCCCCAGTTTCAAGGCTGAATCCGCATTTTTCGCCATGAAAATCTGTTCTATCGCAAAAACATCAGGTCGGAATTGGGTAATGATTTCGGTAACACCTGCATAAATCCTCTGCAAACGATTGGGTAAATCATCTACTTTTGTTCGAATACAACCGCTACCAATATAGATAAGTTGCCGTCCCTGCTGGCGAATCACGCCATACCCCGTGACTCTAGAGCCGGGGTCAATACCAAGAATAATCGCCATATCGATTTATTCCACCTGTGATATGGGATAAAAACGTTAGAGAAAGTGCCCTGAGATAAGGAACACTTTCTCTACGCTGTGAACCCTAATGGTAATTACAGCTGCGCTGCAATTTCATCAGAGATTTCACCATTGTGGTAAACCTCTTGAACGTCGTCAGAATCTTCGAGCATATCAATCAGACGAAGTAATTTAGGTGCTGTTTCTGCATCCAGTTCCGCTTTGGTGGATGGGATCATGGAAACTTCCGCAGATTCTGCCTTGAAACCCACTGCATCCAGTGCATCTTTAACATCGCCAAAAGATTCTGGTGTGGTATAAACGTCAATTGCACCATCATCATAGGTTTCGACATCATCTGCACCCGCTTCCAAAGCCGCTTCCATCACCGCATCTTCATCCAGACCCGGTGCATAGGAAATTACACCTTTCTTGGTAAACAGGTAAGAAACAGAGCCGTCTGTACCCAAGTTACCACCAGTTTTGGTGAAAGCATGACGTACATCAGAAACGGTACGGTTGCGGTTATCGCTCAAACATTCAACCATAACTGCTGTGCCACCCGGACCGTAACCTTCATAAATGATGGTTTCCATGTTATCCGCGTCATCATTGCCAACACCACGGGCAATGGCACGATTCAGCGTATCACGAGTCATGTTGTTGGACAGCGCTTTATCGACGGCTGCACGCAGACGTGGGTTAGAAGCCGGATCGCCTCCGCCAAGACGTGCAGCTGTTACTAATTCACGGATAATTTTAGTAAAAATCTTACCGCGTTTTGAATCCTGCGCGGCTTTGCGGTGTTTCGTATTGGCCCATTTACTATGACCTGCCATGAAAATATCTCCGATAAAACGTCTAGTAGACTAAATAACAAACTCTTCAATTGCCTGCCGATTACTCCATGACTTCGTTAATCTGGCAGCCTCTTCGACCGCCAGCCATTGATAAGCCAGATGTTCTGTCAGCAGAATCTCACGCTCCTCAGGTAACGCCAGCAAAAACCAATGTTCTTTATTGCGCGTTACACCCGGAGCATATCGATAACGTAAATGTGAAAAAATCTCATAATAAAGGCAACGTTGACAATCTGTCAGTTCAAAACCCGCATTAACAATATCAATGCCAATTTCTTCCTGTACTTCACGTAACGCAGCCTCCCACGGTTTTTCGCTCCCTTCAAGGCTACCGGTTACGGATTGCCAGAATTCAGGATCGTCCCGCCGCTGTAACATCAGCACCCTTTTGCTGGTAGCCGCATAAATCACAACCAGTACAGACTCAGGGCGCTTGTAATCCATTATTCGCTCTTTTTTTTAACGACTGAGATTGCCAGTTCTTCCAATGATGCAGGATTCGCGTAACTGGGTGCTTCAGTCATCAAACAGGCTGCCGCCGTTGTTTTCGGGAATGCAATCACATCGCGGATATTATCGGTATCCGTCAGCAACATGACGAGGCGATCCAAGCCGAAAGCCAGACCCGCATGAGGAGGGGTTCCGTATTTCAGGGCATTCAACAGGAAACCAAATTTTTCCCGCTGTTCTTCCTCATTGATGCCCAGAATGCGGAATACCACCTGCTGCATCTCATTACGATGAATACGAACAGAACCGCCCCCCACTTCGTAGCCATTGATAACCATATCATAAGCATTCGCAATGGCAGATTCTGGATCATGTTCCAATTCTGTCGCCGACATATCACATGGAGAAGTAAATGGGTGGTGCATTGCATGCAGGCCACCTTCGCCATTGTCTTCAAACATTGGAAAGTCAATCACCCAAAGCGGTTTCCAGCTCGCCAGATCAGTGATGTTCAGATCACGTCCCAGTTTCAGGCGCAGCGCTCCCATTGCATCAGTAACAACATTTTTCTTGTCAGCACCGAAGAACAGGATATCGCCATCCTGTGCATTGGTACGGGACAACAAACCTTCCACCACGTCTGCTGACAGGAATTTAGCAACCGGGCTTTGCACCCCTTCCAGACCTGCGGCACGATTGTTAACTTTCATCCATGCCAGTCCTTTCGCGCCATAAATACCGACGAATTTTCCATATTCATCAATTTGCTTACGGCTCAGTTCAGCACCGCCCGGTACACAAATGGTGGCTACACGGCCTTTTGGATCGTTGGCAGGTTCAGCAAAAACAGCAAATTCCACTTTTTTTACTAAATCAGCAACATCCACCAGTTCCAGTGGGTTACGCAGATCTGGCTTATCTGAACCAAAGCGGCGCATCGCTTCTGCAAATGTCATGATGGGGAAGTTACCCAAATCGACACCTCGTGCGTCAAGCCACAATTCACGGATCATTTTTTCCATGATTTCGCGAACTTGTTCAGCGGTCATAAATGAGGTTTCAACATCGATTTGCGTGAATTCTGGCTGGCGATCTGCCCGCAGGTCTTCATCACGGAAACATTTCACAATTTGATAATAACGGTCAAAACCGGACATCATCAGCAATTGTTTGAAAAGTTGTGGTGATTGAGGCAATGCATAAAACTTGCCTTTATGGACACGGCTTGGCACCAGGTAGTCACGCGCACCTTCTGGCGTGGCCTTGGTCAACATCGGGGTTTCCACATCAAGGAAGCCAGCATTATCCATAAAACGACGAACAAAACTGGTGACTTTTGCGCGGGTCTTCAAGCGCAGTGACATCTCTGGGCGACGCAAATCAAGATAGCGGTATTTCAAGCGTTGTTCTTCACTGTTGTTCTGATTGCTATCCAGTGGCAATGGCTCTGAACGATTGAAAATCATCAGGCTATCTGCGAAAACTTCAACTTCTCCAGTGGCCATTTCTTTATTGATCTGGCTGTCAGGACGGGCGCGCACTATCCCCGTAATTTGAATACAAAACTCATTACGCAGTTCAGAAGCCTGAGCAAATGCTTCTTTTTGGTCTGGGTCAAAAAATACCTGAACGATACCTTCGCGATCACGCATATCAATAAAGATCAGGCCGCCCAAATCACGACGACGGTTTACCCAACCACAAAGAGTGACTTTTTGGCCTTCATGGGCCAGGCTCAACTGCCCACAATAATTAGTACGCATACAATATCCTTTTACTCAGCTCGTTATGCATTCTGCTGCGGAAATTTTGGCATTGTTCTTTTTAGGAAGATTATTATATTTAATTTAATTCAATTAAAACATGTAATTAAATAAAATATACAACTTGATAAAATAACAAATGTACACCAGTATGTACAAACAAAAAAACATACTTACTATAGCATATAGCAATGGATTTTACGCACGTTTGATAGGGAAAGTTTAGGGTTATAGAGTGAGGATGAGAGCGAACTACTATCACTATAGAACAGAAATCTGCCCTTTGACATATGAGGTACCTGCACAAACAAAAGGTATGGTGGAAATCACCATACCCAAGGTGGGATAGCCCATCTTGAGATGATCTGGTTTTTTCTTCATTATAAAAATCAGTCAGTTAAATCACTGCGAACGTAATACGTATTCAGTCATTAATATATATGCCTGTACTGGACGGCTTAAACTCAAGCTCCCCTACTGTGGTGATTTCCACCCTAGTTGCTTAACTCATTGATTTGTCCGAGGCCGTCACTTTGACCACCTGAGACATCTCTTCCGTAAATTCGTCTTTATTCCAACTGTTGGGGAAATCCCAATGGTTACTTTATGTGCTGGACAAACGCAATAAATTCATTGTGTTTCAACGTATTACTTGTGCGCAAGGGGCTGAACAAGCAGACGCCAAATCTGGCGTCTGATTAAATATCAATGAGTTATCGTCAAAATGGGCATTCCCACTTAAATGGGCTTTCAAATCCCAATTGGCGCGATCAGCCAAAAATTTGTCCGATTAGAACTGAGCCAAACTGAGGACCTCGACTACAGGTTGGTACGTTAAATATACAGAGCTGTTTTTAACCTACCCTCTTAAAGATGGTAGCCTCTCAAATTGGAGGCTCCTTAAACTAAAGGAATCCCTACAGTTAGTTTTTACTGCCTCCGTTTCAAACGGAAGGATGCCGGCACCATGCAGAGGTTAAAGACGGGAAATCCCGCTTTTAGCTAAC